>JALGUK010000591.1:1119-2435 GCA_029820875.1 Candidatus Zipacnadia bacterium | reverse complement strand
CACCACCAACTACTCGGGCGGCGAGTATGGCAAGAACGACAATGTGCTCGACTGGAACTACCCCACCATCTGGCAACCTGCTCCGGAGCCCTGGGGCCGCGGAAGCGGCTACCTCGATTATGTGTTCGACCGTCACTGGGCCCGCCAGCTCTCCCGCCCGCGCAAGCCGCTGTGGGCCTTGGCTGGTGGTCCGGCGACATGTCCAAAGAGCCTGGCTGGTGTGTCGCTGATTTCCGGCTCGATACCGAGATGGCCCTCGCCAAGGGGGTCAAGCAGCTTATGTGGTTCAGCGCGGGCCACGGGCCTCTCAGCGGCAGAGGGGCGGGTCCGTTCAGCCGCCCCGACTTGCGAAGGGAGCTTGAGCGGTGGAGCGGCTTCCTGCACGAGAAGGGCGCGGTGTTTGCGCGGCTCAAGAAGCGACCGTACCTGAAGACCGCGGTGCTGTGGAGCAAGACAAACCGCGCGGGCCATGTCCTTAAGACATCGGACAAGGCCGAGTACTATCTAGTTTTTGCGGGTCTCCGCAACATCGGCGCAAATCCCGATGTAATCACCGACACTATGATTCGGGAGGGGTGCCTGGACGACTACGAGGCTCTCGTGCTGTGCGGATTCGACTACTCCTCGGAGGACCTCTGGCGGGCGATAGTGGATTTCGCCGAAAGCGGGCGAAAGGTCTTCGTGGACGCAAGCTCTGCGCTCGTGCCCCCGGGAGCGATTTCCCTCGGGCTGAGGTGGGACGATGACTTCGTGGACGAAAAAAGCCCCAAACACCCCGTCCTGCAGCGATGCGAGGCGGTTGCAAAGTGGGCCGAGCATCTGCGGCCCATCGTGCTGCCGGAGCTGTCAAGGCCGGACCTGGAGGTTGTCAAGTCAGGCGGGGCTGTCAGCCCGCACCTGCTGTGGGCGGGCCGGACTCCGTACCTTTTCATACTCAACACCGACCTCGAGCGGCCACGGTCGGCGGTCATCGGTTTCAAGCACACTGGCCGCGTGGCCTATGACCTGATGACAGGCAAGAAAGTCGCCCTCAATCCCAAGCAGGGGAGGGTGACCTTCGACGTGACCATCCAGCCGGGAGGGTGGGTCGCATACGTGCTCCCTCCGGATGAAATCGAGGGTCTCGCCGTGGAGGCTTCCCTCGAAAAGGGCTGGATGGACGTCCGCGCGAGGGTGGTAGGGAGAACTGCGAAGCCCTTGCCGGCCGCGCTACCGCTTAAAGTCGAGTTTCTCGATCCGGCGCGCAACTCCACAAGTTACGAGACCTTCACAAGCACCGACGAGACCGGCGTCTGGTCGGGCACGTTCAAGCTCGG
>JALGUK010000591.1:0-1075 GCA_029820875.1 Candidatus Zipacnadia bacterium | reverse complement strand
CGTGGTGACGCCGGAGAGATGTGAACCTTCGCCGCTCCCGTCAGGTGATACTAACGGTCGCATACGAGGACAAGGTTGTCGGGGTTGGTGACGGATACTTCCCACCCGGCCGGATAGCTGAGACGATAGTGGACAGTGTTATCCTCCCGCCACCATACAAGTTCGATGCCACCGTCGCCTACGGGGATGTAGCCCTCGCACCAGTCGAGGCCAAGGTCGGTGAAGCGAAGCTGCAGCCGCTTGTCAGCGTGGTTGACGCGGTACAAGCCGAGGATATCGCGGTAGAGAGTATGGCAAATGTGTGAAGCGAAGCCATGGTTGCAGCTTGCCCGCTCGTCAACGTTCTCCCGTCAGCCATGTACAACAGGTAAGCGATAGACTCGTCGAGAATCTGGCGGCAGCGCCCATAGCGGCTGAGCACTTCGAGGCGCAGCATGTTCCCGACGAAGGCATTGGCCGGGTGGACGTCAGCATAGGCTCCGGTAGCGGGGCGATGGGGACCGAATTCGTTGACGAGTTTGCGCCACAGCTCGGGGTGGGACCGGGGCGAGGCGACATCGAAGAAGAATGCAAAGTATTGGCAAACCTCCGTGCGGTTATCAGTGACAGTCAGCTTGCCGTGTTCGCGCACCGCATTATCAACGAAGAACTCGCCATCGAACGACTGCTGGCGAACCGTCGTACGAATGGCCTCGGCCTGGTCGAGCAGGGCGGGGATGTTGTACAGGCGTCCGGCGGCTGACAGCGCCCCTGCGTAGAGCATGTTGGTGGGATAGTTGACGTCCTGGACGAAATCGTTTGCGGCGGACCATTCGATAAAAACCCACTTCTCAAGATTCTCCAGCAGGCCATCTTCGTTGTGGAACTGCGAGAAATAGTCCAGCAGCGCCATAACGCGGGGCCGCAATGCCTCGACAAGCTGCCTGTCGCCGCCGCGGTTCACGTACTCCTCGAGCTGGACCACAAACCACAATGCCCAGTTAGGAATAAATGTGCCGTTGTTGTGGTCTGCCGGGTAGCACATCGGCAACATGCCGGCTGGCAGGTTGGCAAAGTGGTCGGGGAGCAGGAAGTT
>JALGUK010000096.1 GCA_029820875.1 Candidatus Zipacnadia bacterium | reverse complement strand
TCGGCGAGCCGCCGGCGGCGCGCGTAAAACGTCGACCGCGGAAGGCCCCACGCTTTCAAGACCCGAGCCCGCCCATAACGACGCCCTGTGGAGGCCGACCGGGCGCGGCTCATTCGTCCCACTGACGATCAGAGTTGACGGCATTCCTTCAAATACTGTGTCGGTTGCAGTGGTCCAGTGACACGAGTGAGTGCCTCTCGCGCCGGGAGGCGGGTCGGGTAGCTCAGCCGTTCGGCTCTTGCAAATCCAGACATCCGGCTGTCAACCGCCCCGTAATCCGCCCGTCAGGGGTGGTAGTGTCTAGCATTTTTCGCACTTTGTTCAGAGAAGAGTTTCATCTCCTGGTTCTGGGCGTCCTGGGCGGAGCTGGCCGCGGAGTGGCCGGCGGAGCCCAGGACGCCCGCATCTCAGCCGGCCGTCGACGCCGGGTTTGACATCGTGGTACCGGATTGTGGCCACGACGCAGAGAGGGACGATTTGGAGCGCGAGGAACCGGGCTGGCAAGGAGCCCACTCTATGGTTCGCGCGTCAGGAATCTTGTGCAGATCGCTCGTAACTGCTGGATGGCCTCTCGCACCCTAGTCTCGGCCATGCCCTGCAGAACGCCTTGCGTGTCCGCCGATCCTAGGCCGAATGATGCCAAAAAGTCGTCGAGACCTCGCCTGAGTCCCGGAACTGGGTCGAAACCAGAGGGCCGGAAGCCTATGAACTCCACTGCGTAAAGTACTCGTTGCCTCGGCGTCCCCTCTTTGCTCTTCAGGGATGAGCAGATACTGGCGAGATTCTGAAGAGCGAGGGACTGGGCAACGCGGAAATATAACAGCCACCTCTGAACCTGCTCCCAGCGGAATTCGTCCATGCGCTCCTTGGTCTGTGCGACAGTTGATCCTTTCTTAATTCCCGCCAAATGCGCCTTTTCGAACCTCCTGGCTCGGTCATTGACCCTTTCGTAAGTCCAACCCCCTGAGTCGGTCCCGCGCCTCAGCGGGGGCAGCGGGATTTCGTTCAGGCAATGCACGATCTTCTTTCGCGCGCGCCGTATTCCGGAAAGTCGCAGTGCATGTAGCGCTGCGTGTATCCGCTCTGAGAGGTCCGTCTGCAGATAGGCATTGCCCTGACCTTGTGCGTTCAGTGACGCCGACAGCAGACACGGACGGTTGGGCGTGGCACTGACATCAGGCGCCAGTCCATAACTCTTCAAGAACTCGAACGCCGGCTTGTATACGGGCGATGCAAGGTAGGTAACTTGGTGCTCTTTGAAGAATCGCAGAGCGTCTTGTCCCTTGCAAGGAACGACTTCACCATAGATAAGCAGCTTCGACAGTAACATGTCCGCGGCCCTGTTGACGGCGTCCCGCCATTGCTGGTCCTCGCGGTCAGATCGACGGTACCCCGTTATGGCCTCCTTACCGCGAGCTAAAATCCCTCGGGGTACTCCGTGGTCCGCAAGGAGCCTAAGATAGCGGGCCACTTTCATCGTCTCCAGAGGCCGCAGCGGTTCAGCTCGTTGGGCAAGCCCACCAAACAGCCAACTGAGGAAGGGCTCAACCTCCTCTTTCTTGAGCCGCCGCCGGTCGTCCACCGGGCCAGGTTCAGGGAATTTCTGGCCGTCCGAAAGTTGGGGCATAAGGGGGGACAAGATTCTTTTTCAATCCCTATCTTTTTTTGCAAGTGTACCTCATCATGATGATGAGATGTTAATGCAACTGAAACTCGCGATGCTTCGAAAAGGCATTCGTCAGACGCGGATGGCCATCGAACTCGGTTGGGATCCAGCAAAGCTATCCCGGATTGTGAACGAAATCGTCGAGCCTACCGCAGACGAGAAAGAGGCAATTGCGCAATACCTGGGGACTCAGCAATCAGAACTGTTCACGGAGTGCCCTGCCACCAACTTGAAGCGATAAGGGAAAGGCCTGCCGCCAATTCTCTACGTTGACCAGCAGGCCTATTGAACTGATGCAGTCGATAGTTTACCAGACACGCCCGGTCAACTTCAATTGCAGAAGATATGGCTGCATCGTCTGGTCCTACCAAGGCATCACCTCCTCTCCTAACCTTCGAGTGGCAAAAGGAACCAGTACAGTTTTTGGCGATGGGCGTCAATTCGCAAGGAGGTACGTAAAGGATGATCGAGGGTGAGATATTTGTCGAGGTCCGGCTTGTAGACGGAGCCAGCAAGCTGAAGGCCTATGCAGACGTGAAGCTGCAACTGGGCACGGAAGGCTCTATACGATTGAATGGCTTTTCGGTCTTCCAGAACGGCAGTGAGGAGCCCCGTGTAGCCCCTCCGGCACGCAAAGGGAAGCAACGGTACTTCGATTCCGTGTTACTGGAAGGGCCAGTCCGGGAGAAGGTCGGTGAGGCCATCAAGGCCGAATACGAACACAGCCAGAGGGCTGCTGGTTCTGGAGACTAGCTTTGGTGGGCTAGCGGAGTGCGGTTCGTCCAAAGTCCGGGTAGCCGGTTGCCCACTCCGGTCCGGGGGTGAGGAACGGACCTACACCTCTTGAAACAGCCGGCCGAAAGCCGGAGGCTGGCCCGCCGAGCGTCCCCTCCTCACCCTAAAAGTGGGCCGGGGAGGGGGTTCCAGGGGGAGGGTCGGAACAACCCTCCCCCTGGCAGGGACACGAGACCCGGTCTCTGTCCCCGTTGCTTGAAGGGAGAAGTGCGACTATGGACAAACAACTTGCAGAAGCGTGGGGCAGTTTCCTTGCCGGCTACCCGTGGGACTGGTTCGTGACTCTCACGTTCCGAGAACCGGTAGTCTCCTTTCGGGCACATCGGCTATTCCACTCGTTCTGCTGTGATATCGACCGTATCGCGGGAACACCCATCGGCTGGTTCCGCGCTGACGAGTACGGTCCGCGCGGCGGACGGTTGCACATTCATGCACTCATGCTGAATGTCGCGCACCTCCGGCGACTCTCGCTGATGGACAAATGGCAAAAGCTGGCAGGCTACGCTCGAATCCTGCCATTCGACCCGGACAAAGGCGCTGCGTACTACTGCGCGAAGTACGTCACCAAAACCTTCGGGGACTGGGACGTCAGCGACAACCTGTCTGCCTTCCGCCAGTACCAGTCCGTTCTTCCCCTGTCTGCGCGGGTCAGCGGGAGAGCTCAGCGAGATAGAGGCGGCGGAAAGCGCAGGCACTCAAAGGCCAGTGAAGAGCAGCCCGCACCCACTGTGAGACGGCGCCGCCCAAAGCGTCTCAATTGCTGCGAGCGGGACTGGGAAGAAGAAATGTTGCGGCGTGGCAGATCTGCTGACCCTGCCGCCCTCAGGCTAGCAGAGCACAACACGGAGTAGATGCCCACCCACGCCCAAACCTTCGACCTCGGTATAATCCGCTATATCCTTGCGGAGGACGCCATGGGCCGATTCCAGAATCCGAAGATCGAAGTGAAGAAGGGCGTGCGACGACCGTATTACTATATCCGGCCGACGATCCCTGTTGTGACGCAAAACGGAATTCAGCGGAGACAGCGGGAGCTGAAGCTTTGCTATTGCGATGAGAAAGGCGGCAAGCGGCTCGCCGAGCAAAAGAAGCAGGAAATCATGGCACCCATCAACGCTGGAAAAACGATGGTACAGGCCCAGCTCCCATTCCGCATCATCGTCCAGAGGTTCCTGGATGCGCGTGTCCCCCAACTTGGCGCCGCTACTCAAGCGAAGTACAGGAACCACATCGCAAATCATATCCTCCCTGATCTCGGTAATCTCCGCATGGCGGACATTGACGAGCCTACTGTCCAGGTCTGGCTCAATCAGAAACGGGAGGATGGCCTGAGCTGGTGGACGCGAACCGATCTGAAGAACCTTGGCTCGGCCATCTTCAACCAAGCTTGCAGATGGAAACTCTGGACCGGGGAGAATCCGTTTGCAAACGCCGACGTCGGCCAGAAGATCGAGGTCCGCGAGAAGCGCTTGCTCTCAGTTGAGCAGTTCCGACACCTGCTAGTCGGCCTCTCGGCATGGCCCTCGAGAACTGAAGGAATGACGGGCGCCGACGTGAAAATGATGGTGCTCCTTGGTTTCATCACCGGATTTCGAATCTCGGAAGTGCTTGGCCTGAAATGGTCCGATATCGACTGGGAGCGCGGACAGGTCAATCTCCGGCGTCGATGGCACCGCGGCAGCGAGGGGCCGCCCAAGACCGCCAGGTCAAGGCGCACAAGGAAACTCGGCCCTCTCCTCGACGAGTTGAAGCACCTTGCGCGTGGACACGAACCGGACGAATGGATGTTCGCTGGCGACGATGGCATGCCGCCCGATGACCGTAACCTGAGCCAGCACGTCCTCCGCCCACTCGCCAAGCAGCTCGGGATTTATTGGCAAGGCTTCGGCTGGCACACTTTCCGCCGCCAGAATATCTCCTGGCGTCAGGAAGCGGGTGCCACGCCCTTTGAAGCCATGCGTGGGGCCGGCCACAGCAAGCCGGACACCACTTGGCTGTACACGATCACAGACGACGCTCGCGAGGAGGAACAGCTCAGGCGGATGTGGGGACGCCTAGCCAAAATGGAGTCCGGTGAGGTACAGTAAACCACCACTGAAAAAGGGAAGGGGCGTCGCGCCACTGGCTTCTCCGTGGAGTAGCTCAGTGGGACTTGCCCCTTTAGACCTCGGACTGTTGTCCTGGTTCCAGGATATAACCTATGCTCAGCAATGTCAACAGCAACCAGCGACTCGCCGCGGCGCGGCTCGTGGAACTCCTCGATCCCAACGCTCCCTGGCATCGATCTATTTGGAGTTTGGGAACCGTGCTCCTGTTACGGGAGGTACTGGAAGGTTCTGAAGCCGTTCGCGCCGGAATCCTGAGCGAGGAGTCAATCAAGGAGCTTGGCCGAGAGTGTCTCGCCGTGTCCGGCAAGGATCCGGCTGTAACGGGGCAGAACCGGCGCCTACTACAACAATCACTCCGAGCGTGTCCCCGGTTCCAGGGGCTGGAATACCACACCGTTAGGCAGTTGGCAGAAGATGTCGCCGCCCGGTATCTCGACCGCTGGGCCGCGAAACTGGAGGGGGGCGAAGACCAACCCCAACCCGAACGGATCGCTCGATGCATTGCTGCCCACTTGCTGGACATGGGCTACGCCAGTAACTACCTTCACCGCTGGTGGCGAAACATCCTATTCGTGGCGGACGAACCGCTTACATTCTCGGAATGCCTGCGGCGAGCTGACTCGCAATTGGCTCAGCGACCGACGAGGCAGTATGAAGTGCTAATCGCGTTCGAGAATGCGCCGCGAAGCAAGTCAGGCTATCCCGATTCCTGGTTAACCGGCGAAGCGGTCTCGGACTGGCTGAAAGACAATGGCTGCGAAGTGGCCGGAGTTCGTCCATCAGGCGGAATGGTGCTGATCATCGATACGCGTGATCCGGAGTCAGCCGCGCAACGGGCAACCGAAACTGTCGACTACCTTGTTGCGCGGGCAAGTGTGGGAGCTGGGCAGGTCTTACGGCCCTGGCCTCACTTGTGGGTAAGAGGTGAAACCTCCTCATTCGATATGAAACGTCGTTCACGGGGAGTCCGCGTTCGGGCGCTGTACAGAGAGGACCAAGTGCTCTGCTTGCCGGAGGGTAAGCCGGAGGGTAAGAAGGTGGACGCTGCCATCGAACTGCTCGCACACCTCGAAACGAGTTCGGCAAGTGCGGCGGTAGCCGGCGGGTGGGCCGCGATTGAAGCACTTCTCAGCGAACCAGACAACCGCAGAGTAGCTGCAGAGCGGCTCGCAGCACTTGTTGCATGCTCGTTTCCGAGGGCGGAGCTCACTGCCCTTTCCTACGTTGTGGAAACGAAATCCGAGGAGATGGCCAAATTACTCAGATCGTGCAAGCAGAACCGAGACCGGTGCGCGGTTGTAGGCGATGCCATCATAAACGGAAGAGAATTAGGTCTTCGCCGGCTGACCGACCGCGCCGCATTGGTTCGAATGGAGAGGCTTCTGAAGACTCCGTCCACAGTTCTGTTGGATGTCAAGCACCATGTTCAGAGATCGTTTGAACGCCTGTACCGCCAGCGGAACCTCGTGTTGCACGGCGGGCGAACCGATGGTGTTACGCTTCACGCGAGCCTCAGAACCGCATCAAAGCTCGTCGGAGCAGGTATCGACCGAGTCGCCCACGCGTGGTATATCTCGCGCATCGATCCGATCCAACTTGCGGCACGAGCAAGGGTTGCTATGGCAACCGTTCACGATGGCGACGTTGAGGGTTGCCTCGATCTTTTGGGCTAAAGCCAACCGCTCAGAATCGCTTACTAGTGCGCTCTTAGTGCGTGATAATTGACTTATGACGCTAAGTGCTTGGAACTATGGTGGGCTCGAGCAGACTCGAACTGCTGACCTCTACCGTGTCAAGGTAGCGCTCTAACCAAACTGAGCTACGAGCCCGGATCGGGCGGATCACTGCAATTATAACACGCGGC
>JALGUK010000590.1 GCA_029820875.1 Candidatus Zipacnadia bacterium | reverse complement strand
CCTCTCGCCGGAGGGGCTGATTGCAACCCGCCGCCTGCGCGCCGAGGGCGTGCCGGTCAATCACACTATCGCATTCTCGGCGCGCCAGAACTACCTCATCGCGCTTGTGGGGCGCCCCAATTACGGCAATGTGTTTTTGGGGCGGCTCAACTCGGTTGTCGAAGAAAACGGGCTTGGCGAAGGCCGGAATGTGGGTGAGAAGGCGACCCTCGCATCCCAGCGCGCGCTGCTGCGCCTGCGGGAAGAGCGGCCTACATACCAGACCCGGCAAATTGCGGCAAGCATGCGCAACCCCCAGCAGATTGTGGACCTCGCAGGCGTAGACGTGCATACGATTCCCCCGAAAGCCGTCGAGGGCTTCTACGAGATGGGCGTGGACCCCGCCGCGTTGAAGACCCGCGTGAAGAGGACCCTCAAGTGCATATCCCCGACCCGGACGACCTTGCTTACGTGAGCACTCTGTGGGAGATTGACGCGGAGTTCGAACAATTCGCGAAGGAGTTCGCCGCGCGTGAGGATATCGAGAAACTCAGCGGCGAGGACCTGGTCGAGGCAGCCCGCCAGGCGGGAGTGGATGACCTCTTCTACGACTTCTCCGAGGAAGAGGCCCGGGAAATCCGCGAGCATGGGAAGATACCGGACCTGTCGCGGTGGCGGAACCGCGTGGCTCTGGACGACCTTATGACCCAATGTGCGCTTCAGTCGTTCACAGCCGACCAGCAGGCACTCGATGAGAGGATAGCGTCGTTCCTGTAAGGGGCGCCTGAGGGCTGTCTTACCCTTGCTGTCATTCTGAGGCGAAGCCGAAGAATCTGTGCGGCGGCTTTTGCGTTTGAGGATGCGCCCAGCGGTACCAAGAGGCCGACATAGAGGTATGATGCCCAAGAGATGCGCAGACGCCGATGCTTCGGCACACCATTGTCCCGAAGCCAGGATGGCCATTCGGACCACACAAGGATATCAAAATGCCGCGCCTTGCACCCCTCTCCAGAGAGGCTCCGAAGGAGGCTCGAAGGAGAGGGGCCGGGGGTGAGGAAGCCTTTGCCGCAGGCCGCACCGGCCTCACCCCCTTCCCCCTCTCCGTTCCGGAGAGGGGGGACTAACCCCCTTTCCCGAAGGGAGAGGGCCGGGGGTGAGGTCCGCTGGGACAAATATACTCATCGGGGAGCTCTAAGATGCGCATAGTATATGGCTCGGCTGAGTGCGCCAGCTTGGACCGTGGCGAACACGCGTGAGAATCGACCGCATTGACCTCTACCACGTGAAGCTGCCGCTTATCTACCCGTGGCGGACCGCCTACGGGGAGGATGCGGACGTCCATTCTATCCTCGTTCGGATGCGCTCAGGCTCACACGAGGCGTGGGGGGAGTCCTGCCCGCTGTTTGCCCCCACCTACTCCCCGGAGGCGACAGGGGCCGCGTTTTACCTTCTCCGCGAGATATTCGCGCCGATGATTGTAGGCGAGAGCGTCGAGTCCGCGCAGGAGCTGAACGAGCGGCTGGCCTGCTTCAAGGGCAATCAATTCGCCAAGGCGGCGCTTGAAGTGACCTGGTGGATGCTCGAGGCTAAGCTCCGCGGTGAGCCCCTCCACAGATTGCTCGGTGGGCGGACGCGAGATGTGGAAGCCGGCAACGACTTCGGCGTCCAGGACAGCTTCGAAATGTTGCTTGAGAACATCCAGCGGGGTATAGCGCGGGGCTTCAGGAGAACGAAGCTGAAGGTGCGGCCCGGGTGGGACCTCGAGATGCTGAGAACGGTCCGCTCCCATTTCCCGGAGCACACTTTCCATATTGACTGCAACTCCGGCTACACGCTCGAGGATTTGCCGTTTTTCAAGGAAGTCGACAAGCTCGGGTTGGCGATGATTGAGCAGCCGCTGGCCTACGATGACTTGCATGACCATGCACAGCTGCAGAAGCGGATTCAGACCCCTATCTGCCTGGACGAGTCGGTTAAGTCGCGCCGGCACTTTGAGCTTGCGCTGAAGCTGGGGTCATGCCGGTACCTGAACATCAAGCCCGGGCGTGTGGGAGGTCTGCAGGTGGCGAAGGAGCTGCACAATCTAGCCCGCGACAACGGCATTCCT
>JALGUK010000589.1 GCA_029820875.1 Candidatus Zipacnadia bacterium | reverse complement strand
TTGCGGGCTACTTCTCCTACCCCAAAGGTGGTTTCGACGGCGATGTAGGGGATGAGCCGCCGAGCTGGCTGGAGCAAATGATGGTCTTGGGCCGCGTCCACGCCCTCTTTTCCCATCTCGAGGAATTCCTGCGTGACGGTGACCTGCTCCCAGGCCCGAACCGGCATCGGTGGTCGAAGGACCTCCCGGCATACGAATTCCCCACCGGTGCTCCGGACCAGCGGGTGCTTGTGCGCAAGCGGCGGGGGCGGGCCGAATGGCTAATCACAGCGTGGACAACAAGCGGAGCCGGCAAGCGGGTTACGGTGACCATACCCGAACTTGGAACCGTTAGGGTCAGAGCACGCCGCTGCGGCAGTGTCTACCGCGCGACCTTGCAGGACGGCAAACCGCAGCTTACTTTGATTGACAAGGACCGAAGGTTCCCCAGCGCAGGCTTATAGAGGCTGTTTTACGGCGCAATCGCCCGGGTGTGCACTGCCGTCCCCAGGTGGGTGTTGACTCTTGCAGGAATGGCCGGGAGCCTTCGGGAAAACAACCGGCGGCGGAGGCCTTCAGTCTACGGAGGGCGGGTCAACATGGGACTTCATATCGCATCGCTTGATGACATCAAAAGCAAATCAGTGACCGACATTTACTTTCAACGAGCGGTGCAGGTGCTCCTTGCTAAGGACGCCGACGCCGTGGTCACCGCCGAATTTCACTGCAGCAGCTTACCCAAGGGGTACTCGTTCGGCGTTTTCTGCGGCCTTGAGGAAGTGCTAACGGTCTTGGAAGGGCTGCCGATTGATGTTGACGGAATGCCGGAGGGGAGCGTCTTTCACCCCCGTGAGCCGCTGATGAGCATCACCGGCCCGTATTCGGCCTTCGGCGAGCTGGAGACCGCAGTCCTGGGTCTGATGTGCCAGGCCTCGGGGATTGCCACCAAGGCCGCGCGGTGTAAGCTGGCCGCCGGCGAGCGTCCGGTAGTCAGCTTTGGCGCCCGGCGGATGCACCCGGCGCTCGCGCCGATGATCGAGCGGAACGCTTACATCGGCGGCTGCGACGGGTTCGCGGTAATCCAGACGGCCGAGCTTGTCGGCATCCCTGCGACCGGCACTATGCCCCACGCGTTAATCATCATCGCAGGTGAGCCGCGTATTGCGCTGATTGATACATTCGAGGACGAGAAATTCGGAGCTTTAGTCGCGGCCGAAGCCCTCGGGGGACGGCTCAAGGCCGTGCGGCTGGACACGCCCGGGTCAAGGCGCGGCGACATGCTCGCACTTCTGCGCGAGGTTCGCTGGGAGCTTGACCTCAGAGGCCATCAACACGTGCAGCTCTTTGTCAGCGGCGGGCTGGACGAGTTCGAAATCCTGCGTTTGAACGAACTGGCCGACGGCTACGGGGTCGGGACGGCTATCAGCAATGCGCCGGTTGTGAACCTTGCGATGGACATCGTCGCGGTCGGCGACCGGCCGGTGACCAAGCGCGGAAAAGCCTCGGGGCGCAAGCAGTTGCTGGTGTGCCCGTCATGCAGGAAGCGTCTTGTCGTTCCGGCGGATCGCGCCGGGCAGCATACCACCTGCGACTGCGGCGGTCCATTGACGCCGCTGCTTGAGCCGTTGATTCGACGGGGTGAGGTTGTCACGGAGAAGCCGTCGGTGCAGGAAATCAAGCAGTATTGCACCGACCAGGTGAAGACCTTCGTCGGAGAGAGCCTTCCCTTAGGTGAGACAGGGCCGGCTCCGAAGGGTTCGCAAGCCGGCTGAGGAGGGGAAACCGATGTCTCAATCAGCCGTACTTGTTGTGGATATGCTCAACGATTTCATCAGGCCTGATGGCGCCCTCTACTGCGGCCCGCAGAGCGAGGCGATTGTGCAGCCGATAACGGAGCGCCTCGAGCAGGCAAGAGAGCGCGGCGAGGGCATCATTTACACATGTGACCGCCATCGGCCCGACGACCCGGAGTTCAAGATGTTCCCGCCGCACTGCGTCGCCGGCACCGTGGGAGCCGAGGTCATCGCCGAGCTGACGCCAAAAGAGCGGGATCGCGTCATACCCAAACGCCGCTACAGCGCCTTTTTCGGCACGGACCTGTCGCTGATTGAGCTTGTAGGCGTCTGCACCAACATATGCGTCTTCTTCACGGCTGCCGACGCCCGGAATCTGGCCTATCCGGTCACCGTAAACGCAGGGCGCGTCGCAAGCTTCGATGAGAATGCCCACAAGTTCGCCCTGCAGCAGATGGAGTCAGTGCTGGGCGTTACGGTCGTCCGCTGACGTGGGTGCCCCTCCTCCGTTCGGCCTCGACTCCTTCGTTGCGCCCTGGGCCGGTTCGCCCAGCAGTTGAGATGTGTCGGGAAGCTCATTGCCGACACTGGGAGCGTACTTGACTCCCGGGGCGTGTACAGGGTCCGGTTCTGTAACCTTTTCCGCCTCGCCGTTTTTCGGGGCTAAGCCGTGTGCCTTCAGGTGCTCGGTTGTTGCGCCCGCTCCGATTGCGCCTATCAGCCGCCCCATGAGCACAGTTACTACAACCAGAACGATAACGGCAGCCGCTGTTGTCATCTGAGTCCGACGAATCCCCCTCAGCCGCACACCTTGACGGGCTGAGGCCAACTCCGCGACCTGCCGAACCGCGGCGACGAG
>JALGUK010000588.1 GCA_029820875.1 Candidatus Zipacnadia bacterium | reverse complement strand
ACAGAAGGCTGCAAAGTTGGCGGACTGGGAGGGGCAAATTGGCGATGGCGGCGAAGATGGACTGCGGGGAATAATTGATTGGGCTGAGCCTGCGCTATTGAAGGATGCTTCAAGCCCGGAGGCACGGGACGCTGTCATCGCTCTGTTCGGGCTGATATTCACAAGTCAGATAAGGCTTCTCAAGCGGGCGGCTCTGGGTCCCGATGAGCGAGAGTGAAATATCAAGGAGGGGTAGGAGTACGCTGCCACGGCGGCGAAGAAGGCGGATTACAGTGGCCGGATTCCCCGAGGCTACGGCAAGAGGTGCACGGAGGTGCAGTCACCATGGGTGTAGTCGCGTACCTGTATTTGGCGAGTTTGGCAGTGGGGTTCCTCCTGGCGCTGATAACGGTGTTGGCCGGGGACATCTTCGGCGGTGAGAGTGACGTCAGCCTCGACCACGATGTGGACATCGGTCTGGACGCTGACCATGACGTGGGGCTAGGCGGGGACATTGACCACGCCGAACTTGGGGCCGGTGTGACGGTCTCGCCCCTCAGCTTACCGGTAATCGCCTCTTTCTTGACGTTCTTCGGAGGCACCGGGCTGGTGGCGGACCAAGGGATGGGACTGCCCCCATTGGTGAGTGTTCCGGTGGCGTCCGTCGTTGGGCTGGGCGTCGCGGCCATCGCGTTCGTGGGGCTTGCGAAGCTGTTTATCGCCACTCAAGGTACTGCACACGGCCGGGCCGCGGAGATGGTCGGCCTGGAGGCGGAGGTCATCACCCCCATTCCGGCGGATGGAATCGGCGAGATCGCATTCAACTTCAAGGGAAGTCATCGCACCCAGGGCGCGCGCTCTGAAAACGGCGAAGACATAGCCAAACATGCGATGGTCAAGATTTCGCGCGTGGTCGGGGGCACATGTTACGTGCGCCCCCTTGTGGATGAGCGGCTCGCACCGCGGGACACTCGCAGCTATCTTGCTTAACTTGTGAAGGAGGCAAGCCGCAATGGACCAGACAGCAGGCTACGTCGTCCTGTTTGCTGTGGGCGGCGTATTGGTGCTGTTGATGTTCGTCGCGTGGATCGGCCACCGCTACAAAAAGGTCGGACCCAATGAAGCGCTGATTGTCTACGGGCGAGGGAAGCGTGGTGGGCGGATTGTCGTCTCCGGCGGCACGTTCATATGGCCCCTGTTCGAGCAGGTACAAGTGCTGTCACTGGAGATTATGACGATTGATGTCACTACTCCGGAGGAGACGGGAGTCTACACGATTCAGGGCGTGCCCATCTTCGTTGACGGTGTTGCTCAAATCAAGGTGGACAACACTGAGGAAGCCATAAAGACTGCCGCGGAGCAGTTCCTCGGGAAAAGCAACAAGGAGATTGAGCAGATTGCGCTCCAAACCCTGCAAGGTCACTTGCGGGCTATATTGGGCACGATGACCGTCGAGGAGATTTACAAGAACCGTGACGCGTTCGCCCAGCGTGTGCAGGAGGTGGCGGCGGTAGACCTCGCAGGCATGGGACTTCGGATTGTGTCCTTTACAATCAAGGACATCAGGGATCCCCACGGCTACCTGGAGGCCCTCGGTAAGCCCCGTACCGCCCAGGTGAAGCGTGATGCGGTCATCGGGGAAGCCGAGGCTCAGCGTGATGCCACGGCCCGTTCCGCGCAGGCCAATCAAGAAGGCCAGACCGCCAAGTTCCTCGCCGATACGAAAATCGCCGAGGCCCAGCGCGACTATGAAATCAACGTCGCGCAGTACACTGCTGCTCAGAACAAGCAGAAGGCCGAGGCCGACCTTGCCTATGACCTGCAAAAGTTCAAGACACAGCAGCTTGTCGAGAAGGAACAAGTGCAGGTTGAGGTGGTCCAGAAGCAGATGCAAGCCGAGGTGCAAAAGCGCGAGATAGAGCGCAAGCAGCTCGAGCTGGAAGCCACGGTAAACAAGCCCGCTGATGCCGAGCGATACCGGATACAGACCCTCGCCGAGGCCGAACGGGAGAAGCGGATGGTGGAGGCGGAGAAGCGGATGGTGGAGGCAACCGGAGAAGCCGAAGCGATTCGAAGCGTCGGTGTGGGCGAAGCCGACGCCAACAAGGCACGTGGTCTGGCGGAAGCGGAGGTCGTGAAGGCGAAGGGTCTGGCGGATGCGGAGGTCATAAGGCAGAAGGGCTTCGCCGAAGCCGAGGCCATGATGAAGAAGGCGGAGGCGTGGCAGCAGTACAACCAGGCGGCCATCGTGGAGAAGGTCATGGACGTTCTGCCGGCGATTGCCGGCGCAATCGCGCAGCCGCTCGCGCAAACGGAGCGGATTGTGATGATTAACACCGGCGGCGACGGCAAGGACGGCATCGGTGCCTCTCGGATTACGCGCGATGTCAGCGAGATTATCTCGCAACTTCCGCCCGTGCTGGAGGCGTTGTCAGGCGTGGACCTGAACGAGATGCTTGACAAGCTCCCGGGAATCGGCACGCAAACGGCCGAGTCTGAGGACAAGGACACCGTTGATGCTTCTGCGGAGCACCCCGAT
>JALGUK010000095.1 GCA_029820875.1 Candidatus Zipacnadia bacterium | reverse complement strand
CCGGAGGCCAGGAACCTGACAGGGGCGACAACGTTACCCTCGATCGGCTGGATGTCCGGCGGCAGGGCGTCGGCGTCTTGCATCACTTAACTCTCCTCGTCGGCTATGCCCAGAACGTTGGCCCTTTTGGCCCAGAGCTTGGCCTTATCCATCATTCCGAGCCTAAAATAGGCCCGGGCGAGGTCGCGGGCATACCCGTGGGTCTGCGGGTCATTGTGAACCGCCTCCCCGAGATGTGCCAGCCCTTCCTCGACATCGCCTTGGAACACCAAAGCCAGGCCCATCCCGTGGTGAGCGCGCGCACACAGATGAAGCGGCGGATTGTCCTGTTGCTCCAGTGTATGAAAAACATCCCGAAACATCTGCAGAGCCTTGGCATGCTCGCCGTGCATCCCGGCCTCCTCTGCGCGCCGCAACTGAAATCGAATCGCTTCATTGGGCAGCAATTCTCTCATTATGGCCACATCCCGACAGCCTGAAGCCCCGCCGTCTCCTCAAGCCCGCACATCAGATTCATACATTGCACCGCCGCTCCGCTCAACCCCTTGATGAGGTTATCCACCGCCGACACGACGATGACCCGCCAGTTACGCTCGTCCACAGCCACCCCAATGTCGCAGAAGTTGGACCCGCGAACTTGCTTGGTCGTCGGAATCTGCCCCGGAGGCATTACCCGCACGAACGGCTCGCCGGCGTAAAACTCGCGGAAAACCTCCGTCAGCGTTTCAGCGCTGCACCCCTCGAGCAGATCGGCGTAGGCCGTGGTCAGGATGCCCCGGGTGAGCGGGATAATGTGCGGAATGAAGGAAACGCTGATGGGTGCGTCAACGAGCAGCCCCAGCTCCTGCTCGATCTCCGGACGATGTCGGTGAGCGGGCAGGCCGTAGGCGGTCATGCTCTCATTGCGCTCAGCAAAGTGCGTCATGAGGTTCATTTTCGAGCGCCCGGCGCCGGAGACGCCCGACTTGGCGTCAATGATGATGCTGTCGAGGGCTATCATCTCGTTTTTGGCCAGCGGCGCGAGCGCAAGAATCGCACCGGTGGGGTAGCATCCCGGCACGGCCACAAGGTCCGAGGCGCGAATTTCCTCCCGGTGAAGTTCAGGCAGTCCATACACAGCGCGTGGTATCAACGCGGGCGCCTTGTGCTCGCCGTAGAAGCTCCGGTAATCCGCGATGTCCTTGAGACGGAAGTCGGCGCTGAAATCAATCACCTGCAAGCCCGACCCAATGGCCTCCTGAACCATTTCGCCGGCCTGGCCCGGTTGCAGGCAGAAAAAGAGCAAGTCCGCCCGCTGCTTGGCCTCCTCCAAAGAGGGCGGGTGAAGTACCAGGTCCATGCGGCCAGCCAGGTGCGGGAAGACCTCGGATATCGTCTTCCCTGCAGAGCTTGCAGATGTAACATACGACAATTCGACATCCGGATGGTCCATCAGGAGGCGGAGCAGCTCGACGCCGCCGTATCCGGTAGTGCCGAAAATGGCGGTTCTAACCACAGAAAACACCCCAAGTCAGATATGCCACCAGGCGTAACAAATTGCGTTCCTCCAGACACGCAAAGCACGCCTGGCAGGAACGCGGGCCATTGCGTCCTATGCTTTGGAGTTAGTTAGAGACAGCAGTTGCCAACGCTCTCTTGCACGAGCAGAAGGCACATCTCGCAGCGTTTGTTGAGAATTTGCGGTCATCTGGTTTTGATTCCGAGCCTTCCGGCAAGATCAATTCTGCTGAGGAGTATCGGCTTGTCCGCAAAATACTCATCAACCGCTTTTTTTGTGCCGGCCCAGAAGCCGTAGTCATCAATTATCAATACGCCGTTTTCTGTCAGCAACGGGAACAAATGAATCAACTCGTGTTTAGTTGAATCGTAAAGGTCGGTATCCAACCTGAGCAGAGCGATTTGTGGTGGTATGGTTTCCGGTATGGTGTCTTCAACCTTCCCCTTGACAAATATGATATTGCTTTCAGGGTATCCTGTTGAGAGCATGTTTCCCTTAACTTCGGGCAAAGGTGAGAAACACCATTTATTGTAGTCTCCCTTTTGGTCCTTCTTCCATCGGTCGACAGCACGGATTCTTGTATCTGATACTACGTAGTCAACTTCAGTAGGTTCCGGCATTCCCTCAAAGGTGTCATAAAGGTATATTTTTCGGTCCGCCTCACCCATTTGAAGAAGAGTATGAGCCATCAGCATCGCACTCCCACCCCTCCAAACACCGCACTCAACAAAATCCCCCGGCAATTTCGAGTTGACTATGTACTCGACCGCCTTGTACAGAGCATACATTCGCTCTTTGGATGTCATGGTGTAGTCTTTGCATTTCTCGTAAACGCGCGTAAACTTCTCGTCGTTATCAATAATTGGATCAACATGGGATATCTTGGTGATTTTGTAGCTAAACAGATTTGCCGCCTTTTGGATGACCTTCTTTGCTCCGTGTAGCATAACCATGACCTGCAGTTGATAGTTTGGTACCGTCGGCTAACAGATTCCTGCACAAGCAATGGACGAGCCGACTAAGAACATTAACAGCCCACTTACAGGCGGCCTCCAGGCACGTCAGCAGCTCTTGGGCGGCACATCAGCCTTATCCTCTGCTCGACGAACTCGCGCTTGAAGGCATGTTGCCGAGGCCAGTTGACCGCCTTGCGTGGTTTTCCGCTTTATGCCAGCTTATTTGCCAGTCTTGCCGACTATATGGAACGTCAGTATACCACAAAGAACCCTTGCATTCAAGAACAGCGGACTTGACTCTTGGTTGTCTTGCGCAGCTTCGGGCTTTGTGCTATAATTATCAAGTTGAATCAGCGATGCCGGTGGGAGAAACCTGCGAGAATGAGTGCAATTGCGGCAAGGCTTGAGAACGTGCGGAAGAGAATCGCCGCCGCTGCTGAGAGGGTCGGACGTTCGCCGGATGAGATTCTGCTCGTCGGAGCCGCCAAGACGTTCGGGGTGGACCTCGTAAAGGAAGCTGTAGAAGCTGGGCTGCGCGACATCGGCGAGAATTACGTGCAGGAGCTGACGGAGGAATACAAGGCCATCGGGGACACGGTTCGGTGGCACATGATAGGCCATCTTCAGCGCAATAAGGTGAAGTATATCGCTCCGTTCTGCTATATGATTCATTCGCTGGACAGTCTGCGCTTGGCTCAGGAGATTGACCGCCGCGCGCGGGCGCATAACAGGCGCATTCCGGTGCTGATTGAGGTCAACATAGCCGGCGAGGACACCAAATTCGGTGTGGAGCCGGAGGCAGTCGAAGAACTTGCGAGAGCCGCCGGGCAGCTCGAGGGGCTGGATATCCAAGGACTAATGGCGATGCCGCCGTATAGCGACAACCCGGAGGACTCGCGTCCTCACTTTCAGAAAATGCGCTCTCTCGCCGAGCAACTGGAGGCTGAGCAAATCCCGGGCGTAACGATGCGACATCTGTCCATGGGAATGAGCGGGGACTATGAGGTCGCTATCGAGGAGGGCGCGACAATAGTGCGTGTGGGGACGGCGCTTTTTGGTCCGCGGGCCTCGCATGTGTAATCGTGACTGACGCAGATGCTACTGACGGCAACGACCGCAGCACTACATCACAGCAATGGAGGGACCACACTATGAACGGCAGCCTTTGGGACCGGTTTTGGGGTATTTTCGGCCTGGGAGAAGAACTTCCCGAGGATGCGCTGGATGACGAAGAGCCCTCAGTCTTAGAACACGACCATCGCGCACTTCGTCCTGTTGATTCCCCATTGGAGGCAGTAGAGCAGGCTCATGCCGGCCCGAAAGGGGCTGTCCTCAGTCCCCGCACCAAACGATGGGACTTTGCCGGCATGAGCATCTTCCAGTCATCACCTCGCACCCGCGATGACGCCCAGCAGGTCGCCAACAAGCTTAAGGCGCGGCTGCCTGTACTGATTAACCTCGAGAGGCTCGACGAAAGCCAGACACGCCGCCTTGTGGACTTCCTGAGCGGGGTGACTTACGCGCTGGACGGCAACATGAAGCGGGTGGCCCAAGGCGTGTATCTATGCTCCCCGAGTGATATTCCCATTGAAGAGCTTGAATTGAGCTCCCGGCAGGGAGAGACGCTGTTCGACTGCGAGGTGACACAAGCGGTCAACGAATAAGCGAGTCCGAAAGTGCTCGCGCGACTTGCCATCACAGTTTTTTGGGGGGCTGGCCGTGCTGGAAGAGAAAACGATAGCATTTATCGGCGCCGGACAGATGGGCGGGGCGCTGATTCAAGCACTCATCGCGCGGGGAACGGACCCCGACCGAATCGTCGCCAGTGACGCCGACTCCAAACGTCTTGTGGAGCTTGAGAGCAGGCTGGGGGTCAAGCCCGCTGCATCGAACACCGAAGCCTGCCGGGCGGCGCAGATTATATTGCTGGCGGTGAAGCCGCAGGTCCTCCCGGATGTGCTGTCTGAGATTGGGGGGAGCATCACGCCCGCTCAGCTCGTCATTTCCATTGCTGCAGGTGTGACCACCGAGACCGTTCAGAAGCATCTCCCCGACGGGGTCCCCGTGGTGCGCGTGATGCCGAATATTCTCTGCGCGGTCGGCGAGGGGGCGGCAGCTATCTGCGGGGGGATACGAGCGCAGGAGGAGCACTTGCAGACCGCTGAGTCAATCTTTGCTGCGGCTGGCCGGTGCGTACGTGTCCAGGAGCGCCTGATGGATGCCGTCACAGGCCTCTCCGGCAGCGGCCCGGCGTATGTGTTCATCTTTATCGAGGCCCTCGCCGACGGCGGCGTTCAGGCGGGCCTGCCGCGGCCCGTAGCACAGGAGTTAGCGGCGCAAACGGTCCTTGGAGCCGCGAAAATGGTCCTTGAGTCGGGCAAGCACCCGGCCGAGCTTAAAGACCGCGTCTGCTCACCCGGTGGAACCACTATCAACGCCTTGGCTGCGCTGGAACGACGCGCCTTCCGGGCGGCTGCGATGGAGGCGGTGACGGCCGCGACTAAGCGGTCGGAGGAATTAGGGAAAGCTTAGGGTTGTGCATCCGCTTTGCCGCTGGAGGAGAGTGCTTTGCGCATCGGATTGATCTCATTAATTGACAACGCATTCCGAGCTTACGAACTTGCAATCATCGTTGCGGTCATACTCTCGTGGCTCCGCATTTCCCAGTGGGACAAGAACTGGGGCTGGCTTGTACGGTTCATCCGCTCCATCACTGAGCCGCTTTTCGTGCCCCTGCGTCAGCTCCTGATGCCCCTGCAAAGGCGTCTGGTCATCGGGAACGCGATGTTGGACCTCTCACCTATTGCAGCACTGATACTGGTAAGCATCGTACGAGGAATCGTAGTCAACATCATACTCTGAAACGCCGCCCGGAGCGGAGGGGACCGCCATGCGAATCACGCCCGTTGACCTTGCCAACCAGACATTCAGCATTCGTTTTCGCGGCTACGACCGCAAACAGGTGGATGAGTTCCTGCAGCAGCTCTATGAGGACTACGGAGCTGTGGTTGCGGAGCTTGCAGCGCTCAAGGCTCGGGAGCAGCAGGCACAGGAGCGCCTCGCCCATTATGAAAACATCGAGGAGACCCTCCGTAACGCCCTTGTGCTGGCGCAAAACACACTCGATGACGCCAAGGAGAGAGCGCGAAGCGAGCGGGATGCCATGGTGCGCGAGGGCGAAGAGCGTTGCCGGAAAATGCTGGACGATGCAGCCCGCGAACGCGTCAAGTTGGAGGCCGAGTTGGCAGAGCTGAAGCGCCGGAAGCTGGCTTTCAAGAGCGAGTTCACTGCGCTGCTTCGTAGTTATCTGGCGCAGCTCGAGGCCCAGGAGCAGCCCGAAGCCGATGCGGTCAAAGACACCCCGCAGAAAGAGCCTGATAACGGCCAAGCGGATGAAGAAGCGGCCGTCGGCGCTGCGTCTGCAGTGGGCTGGTGGGAGGAGGACTGCTGAGGTGATCGGACTTGACTGAAGGGGGTGAGCAGCGGTCTGTCCGAGTCGTATGGACAGCCTTGATGCTCGGTTTTGTAGTCCTCATCATGGGGTTGAACTGGATAAGCAGTCGAGCGACGCCCCGCGAGAAGTTGTCCCCTCCAACGCTCCTGAGCGAAGACCTCTCTTATCGCCTTCACCTTGCCATGAAACAGTTTGGATTCGGCTCCGCTCATACCGGCTACCCCCTCGCGCCAGTCGGGCCCGGGGGGCTGGAGGCGCAAGCGCTCAACGGCTACGAGGCCGTGGCGCAACAGTTCCCGCAAGATGCCGCCAGCCGACTGAGGCTGGGAATCATCAACGCGAAGAAGGGCTACCTGAAATATGCGCGTAAGTATCTCACAGATGCACGAGAGCTGGATTCCACCCACCGGCCATTGTATGATTTGCTGCTTCTTCTCTATTCGCCGGAAACTCCACCGCCCAAGCAGTTGCTGAGCGCGCGTTCTGCGCTCGATAGCGCCCCTGCGTGGATTCGGGACATGGTTCTGCCGGACCTTTACGAGAAGGCGGGTGACAAGAAATCCGCCGAAGCTGCAAGGCAAGCCGAGCGCGAGCGGAATAAGCGGTTTCTTGTGATACTGGCGCTGCTTTCTGTTGCGACCGTCGT
>JALGUK010000094.1 GCA_029820875.1 Candidatus Zipacnadia bacterium | reverse complement strand
CGGCTCGCGCTCGAGCACCTCGCGTCCCGACTCCAGACGGCTCAAATCCAGGAAATCGTTGACGATGTCCCCCAGCCGCAGGCTCTGGCGGTGAATGGCCTCGAGAAACTCACGCTGCTCTCCGGTTTCATCGGCGTCCTCCAGTAGGATTTCGGCAAAACCGCGTATGGAAGTCAGCGGGGACCTGAGCTCGTGGGTGGTAATCGAGATTAGGTCGTCCTTCATCCGAGCCATTTCTTTGAAATGCGTCACGTCCGCAAGAGTGACCACCAACGCGAGAGGGCCGGCGATTTCCGAGGGGACCGTGTTGATGGTGACGGCATAGGTGTGTCCCGTATCCTTGCGCTCCGCCTCCGCGGTGTATGGCTCGCCGGTGGTTGCGACCTCATCGGCTATTGCGTCGGCCTCCTGCATTGAGACGCCGAGGATAGAGGAAACCACGGTGGAGAACGTCTGCTGGCGCAGCTCCGGCTCAGGAATACCGAGAACCCGGGCCGCCATCGGATTTGTGATGAGCGTACGCCCCTTATGTGCGAAGACTATGACGCCGTCACTGGTACCGTTGAGGGCAGCGGCGTATATCTGCCGTTGCTGCTCCATTGCTACGCGCAGCGCGGAAACCGATGAGAGACGTGAGGCCAGGCTGGCATCGGGCATGCTGCCCAGGCGCCCAATCAATTCTGCCAGAAGCAGCGAGCTGTCGCCGACATCCTCCGGCAGCTCCGGCGCCTCACCCGGCTGCTGTGTCGTCAGGAGCTCAAGCACTGCCGACTGCAGGGCTGCCTCGGCTTGCTCAGCATCGTCCCAGCGCTGGAGCACGTCCATCGTGGCCGATTCGAGGCTGACCAGGCGGACGTCACCGTCGGAGAGCGCCGCTAGAAGTTCGTAGACACCGCTCCCTTCGGGATTCTCCCGCAGTTGCTCGGCAATGACCGGTGCCAGTTGAGTCGCCGGCAGCTCGCTGATGATGTCCAGCAGGCCAAACCAGCCCTCCTCGGCAGCCGGTCGGGCTGCTTTGATGACATCCACCCGAATCTCATGCGGGAGCGCCACAAGCACCTCCCCAAGCTCACGGCGCGCTTCAGGCGATGACTCCGGAGCAAGGCGCGCCGTCTCCGCCAGCAGGTGTGTGAACAGATACTTGCTCCGGTCCCCCGCGTGCGGACCTTGCAGGACTGAGGCTAATTGCTCTGCGGCCTTTTGCGGCTCCCTGAGAAGCTTGCGCACCGCCTCGACCTCATCCGGCTCCAGCAACCGCCCCTCGGCGCAACACAAATCACCCAAAACTGCTTGCAAGTCAGCCATCGGTGCCTCACCCGCCGGGACTGGATCGTGAACCGCGTTTGGAAACCGCACCTGCTGGAATTGTACCACAAGTCTGCCCGCAGGACAATCATTGACTGCTTGTAAACCGTCGGTGGCGTGCCACCGCGGCGCGGGTGCATCTCAAGTTTGCGGCGCTGAAGGTCATCAGGCCTGCTGTGACGAATGTAAACGGTGTAAGGAATACGATGGAGTTTCGTTGAGAGGACAGCATGAACGACAGACGCTCGGATACGCATGACACGGAATATGAAGGGGCGCCGGTGGATGACGTGCGCCTCTATGTGGCTGAGGTTGCGGCGCTGCAACGTGCCGCCAAATTTCTGGAACTATTGCACGATCCTTCAGACCTGTTGAAGGCGATGGTTGACGAGGCCTTCGAATCAGTCGGCGGCACACGTGCTCTGCTTCTGCTTTTGGACCGCTCCAAGGGTGAGCTGTTCGTACACTCCACGGCGGGAGGGGGGAAGTGGAGTGACGACGCCAAGCAACTGCGCTTGAAGGTCGGCAACGGACACCAGGGAATCACGGGCTTTGTGGCCTCGACCGGAGAGCCGTACCGAACGGGCGATGTGCGCAATGACCCTCACTACTACGGCACACTTGATGATAATATCAGAAGCGAGCTGGCCGTGCCCCTCAAGTCACGCGATGGGACAGTCATCGGGGTTCTGGACGTGGAAAGCGACAAGCCGGATGCGTTCGACGATGCAAGCGAACGCTTGCTTGTGGCCCTGGCGGGCCTCGGAGCGATGGCTATCGCGATGGCTGACCATCATTGGCGCGAGCGAGGGCTTATCGAGGTCGGCAAGGAGCTTAGCCGCCCCACGCCGGTGGAAGAGTTGACGGCGCGGATTGTGGACCTCGCCGCAGATGTTCTCAGGGCCGAGGACGCCTCCCTTTTCCTGCTGGACGAGGACCTCGGGTGCCTCAGGCTGGCCGCCTCACGCGGTCGCCTGCGCTCGCACGTCGGGGAAGCGTCCTATAAACTCGGCGAGGGCTTGACGGGCACCGTGGCGCAGACCGGGGAGCCTATTCGGCTTATCGAAGTGCGGTCCGATCCTCGCTGGAAAGGGATTTATGAGGAACTACCCGCGCAGGAGGTCGGTGCGTTCCTCGCAGTACCGATCCCGGGACGTGAATGCCCGATGGGGGTCCTGCGCGTGCTCCGGCATCGAGGACCTCACTCATTGGTTGCAGCATTTTCGGATGATGACGAGGAGCTGCTAACCACACTCGCCAGTCAGATTAGTGTGGCAATCCAGAACGCCCGCCTCGTCGAGAAACTCGTCGATACGGAACGCATGGCCGCATGGGGTGAGCTGTCGGCCCGCTCGGCGCACATGCTCGGCAACAAGCTGTTCGGCCTGAAGGGGCATATCAATGAGCTGAAGTATATTACCAAGGACCTTCCGCCCAGGGAACAGACGGAACTGGAAAACGCAATCGCCGCGGTGGAGAAGTGCATTTTCGAGCTGGAGGACATCCTGCAGGAGTTCAAGGATTTCGTAACGGCGACCCGCCTCAACATTTCTTCGACATCTGTCAACGACTTGCTGAGAGAGGTCCTCGATGATGTCCAGAAGGCCTCGCCCCAGCTCTTAATCCGTTCCGACTTCGACGAGAAGCTCCCTATCATCGCCTGCGACCCCGCCAAGCTCAAGCGTTGTTTCAGCGAGCTGGCTGAGAACGCGGCGAGCTTTCAAGGCGATGACGGGGAGATCCGCGTCCGTACCGGTCTGGATACCAATGGAGCGGCTCGAACCCTGTGCGGCCTGCCGCAGACCGATAAATACATACGGGTGGACTTCATAGACCGCGGCCCGGGCATTCCCCAGGAGCAGAAGTCGGCTATCTTCCGGCCTTACTTCACTACACGCTCCAAAGGGATGGGGCTTGGGTTGTCAATCGTTCGAGGAATCATTCAAGCGCACCGCGGGAACATCTGCGAGATTGGAACCCCCGGCAAGGGTGCCTGGTTCGTAGTGTTCCTACCCGTTACGCCTCAAAAGGAGGCTCCAACAGATGTGGAAGATTCTGGTAATTGACGATGAGCCTGATGTTGTCGAGGCTATCGGCCATCGGCTCGAAAGGGACGGCCATGACGTTGACGTCGCGTACTCGGAGGCGGAGGGGATAGCAAAAATCCGTGAGGCCGAGCAGCCTTACGATATCATCGTCACCGACATGGTGATGGAGAACGAGGACAGCGGCATTAACGTTTTGCTCGAGGCCGCCAAGCGCGATCTGTTCACCGAAGTAATCGTTCTGACCGCATACGGCAACGTCAGCAATGCGGTTGAATCCATGAAGCGGGGCGCATACGATTACGTGGAGAAGAACATCCCGGGCGTGGATGTCTTCGAGTTGCTCGCCATGAAGGTCCAGGCAGCCGGGGAGCACCGGCAATCATCAATAGGCACCATCCGGCGCCTGGAAGACGTCAGCAGGTATGTGTCGCGAAAGAAGAATTAACCGAGAGTGCTTGAGCTGTCTCAGCCGATAGACAGCCCTCAGACATTTCAGCAATTCCATGCCGTTAAAACGTCAATATGACCTTGATGCATTCATCCGCGTGCTCGTCCACCCGGCGGAAGGCGTCGGCCGCCTGCGCGAACGGGAAGCGGTCCGTGATTAGTCCGTCCACGCGAATGCGTCCCGAGAGAATCCACCGCATCATCGTCGAAACCACGCGCGGCCCGTCCCACGCACGTCCCGGCGCCGGGGGAAGGCGATGGTTGACGGCCAGAATACGCCCCGCCCCTCCGACCATGTGACTGCTGTGATGAAACTCCTCTGCCAGGTACAGGTCCGTCGCCCCCCCCTGGTAGAAGGCCACTGCAACGACACGGCCGTACGAACATGCACAGCATCGGATTGCCTCGTGCAACGCCTTGTAGCTTCCCGAACATTCCAGCGCACAGTCGGCTTTGCGCCCGCCGGTGGCTTCGCGCACTCGAACGGCAACGTCGTCGCGGGCAGGGTCAAGCAGCAGGTCGGCACCCCACTTCGCGGCAAGAGCGCGTCGGGACGGGAGCGGCTCTACGGCGATGACCGGCTCTGCGCCTGCCATCTTTGCAAGCTGGACGCAGAGCAAGCCAATGACCCCCAGGCCGAATATTACGCAGCTCTCGCCGACCTTCAGGTCGGCCGACAGAACCGCGTCGAGCGAAACCGACCCGAGCGCCTGGAATATCCCAAGCTCAGGGTCCGTACCCGGCGGAAGAAGCGTGAAGAACGCCCCCCCGGGCCGAATGACCGCAGATTCACGGTGCCCGTATGCGGCGGCTACAAGGTCCCCCTCATGTATCCCTTCCACATCCGGCCCGACCTTCACCACCCGCCCGACCTCTTCGTAGCCGTAGCTGAAGGGATACTCGAACGCCGGGCCGTCCACAAACAGTCCTCCTTCCGAGTGGCGCTTCAGGTGCGGGGCCGTTCCCCGGTAGAAGGCCATCTCGGTCCCGTGGCTGATGCCGGAGAGAAGCGTCTGGACGAGGATTTCCCCCGGCCCAGGCTCCCGCTGCTCGAATTCGCGGAATCCGATTTCACGTGGTCCAGTGAACACCAGTTCCTTGGGCATAATTTTCCCCTCGATTCATAGAAGGCTTCCAGCGGTCGGCGTAGAACTAATACTTTTCACTTGTGCGACCACAAGTTACTCGCCAAGGAGGCCATCAATGCTCCCTCTTGACCTGCAGAAGTGCCGGATAATCGACCTGACCCATGTGCTACATCCCGGCGAGGAGCCCCGACATCTCGAGATACGCCGCGGAATAATTGAGTTCGATCAGACCTACATGCACGATGTGGAGTTCCACAGCCATCTGGGCACCCATATAGAGACGCCGGCGCATTTTTTCGACGGCGGCACCGACCTCGCCCAGCTTCCGGTCGAGACGTTCATCGGCCGCGCAGTGCTTCTCAGCATGGAGCACCTCGAGCCAGGAGCGCCTATCACCGTGGCGGACATGGAAAAGGCAGCTCGTGGTAGGGTTCGGCCAGGTGATATCCTTCTCCTTCACAGTCCGTACATGTTCAACCCGTGGGCGTCATCGCCGGAGCCGGACCGGCGTCCGTATATCACGCTCGAGGCGGGCCAGTGGATGGCCGACCTGCCCATCAAGATGCTGGGCTTCGACCTTTCCATCACTTGCGGTAACAGCGTCCAGATGAACCGAGACCTGCACGAGGTGACGATGGGCAAGGATATACCTTGGATTGAAGTGCTCGAGAACCTGGACCAGATTACAGCCGACGAGTTCACGCTTATCGCGCTCCCATGGCCCGTAAAGGACCTGGACTCGGTGCCGGTGAGAGTGGTCGCCCTGGAGGCGCTGTGAACCGAGACAATCGCCGGCATGGTTGTTGCAGGACTGGATTGAATTACGCTCCAGGAGGTATTCAAATGCGCGCTGAATCATTGGAGTTTCTAAAGAACCTGATGCATGCCCCCAGCCCTTCGGGGTTCGAGCAACCCGCCCAGCGGGTGATTCGCGAATATGTCGAGCGGTTCGCCGACGAGGTCCGGATTGACGTGCACGGCAATTTAATCGCCGTAAAGAACCCTGACAAAGAGCCGCGCATCATGCTGGCCGGCCACTGCGACCAGATAGGCCTTATGGTCAGGTACATTGACGACAACGGGTATATCTTCTTCGCGCCTATCGGCGGAATTGACGCCAACATCCTCACCGGGCAGATGATGGTCATCCATACCAAGGGGGGACCGGTCAAGGGGGTAATAGGCCGCAAGGCCATCCACCTGATGGACGCCGACGAACGCAAGAAGGCGCCGAAGATGGAGGACCTCTGGCTGGACATCGGCGCCAAGGACAAAAAGGCTGCCGAGAAGCAGGTCGCCATCGGAGACCCCATCACGTTCGACCTGTCGTTCAATGAGCTTGACCGGGACCTTGTCGCCTCACAAGGCTTTGACGACAAGATGGGCAGCTTCACCGTCATGGAGGCGCTGCGGCTTGTCAGCCGCCGCAAGCTTGACTGCGGCGTGTACGCGGTTGCCACCGTGCAGGAGGAGATCGGGCTGCGTGGGGCCACGACCAGCGCATTCGGGATTGACCCGCACGTGGGAATCGCCGTTGACGTGACACATGCGTCCGATTACCCGGAGTCCAAGAAGAAGCAGACGGGGGACATAAAGCTGGGCGGCGGGCCGGTGATTTCGCGCGGGGCGAACATCAATCCGATCGTAGATAGGCTGCTTGTTGAAGTGGC
>JALGUK010000093.1 GCA_029820875.1 Candidatus Zipacnadia bacterium | reverse complement strand
GTACCACACGTTGAGGGGGGGACGGAGATAGTGATCGTTATCCCACGGGACATCAGGGACTCTGGACGGGCAGTCAAACAGGTTGGTGTTCTTGACATAAGGGTACAGAGCCCCTGGCCAGGTGTAGTCGGGGTAACCTGTGTAACACCCGACAAAATTGTCATCATAGTCCTGGGAATACATGTTGAACGCCAGACCGATTTGCTTGAGGTTGGACAGGCACGCCGTCATCCGCGCCTTCTCCCGCGCTTTGGCGAACACGGGAAAAAGAATCGCAGCCAGAATCGCGATAATCGCGATCACTACGAGCAACTCGATAAGCGTAAAGCCTTTGCGCACGCGCAATTTCGCACCTCCTCATAATCGTTGACTGTACACCCTGTTACGACCCGCTTTCCCGGCTTGTTTAGCCCGCTTCATCACCTCCTTTTCGGGTGAGCCGCCTGGCGGCATCTCCCACACCGCTGGCGGAGTCTTCGCGCTTGATGCGAATGTGCCGGACCGCGATTCGTTGCGCCGTCTGCCCATCTCCCGCCCGAAGAGCCTCTACGATCGCGCGATGCTCCCGGTAGGACTCCTCTGTGGCTGTTGTACCGTCACGGGAGCTGTGCGGAATTGCAAAACACTCGCACAACATCCGCCCGATTACCTCCTCGCCTCCTGCTGGTTATACGCATCCCAGTCATCGAGCACCTCAGCCATGTTGCGCACGATGGATTCCAACCTGTCAATGTCCTCCGGCCATGCTTCTCGAACGATGAGCGGCATAATGGCCGGCTCAAGCACCGAACGGGCGATAAGCAGGTCCATGTAGTGCTGGCGGTCGGCGTCACTCGAAAAGGTCACCCATTCCAGGAGCGACACCGCGCTCGGCTCCACCAGCACGAACCCCTTGCGCTGCACTCCTCGCACCAGCCCCAGCCCCTCCAACTGCTTGAGAGCCTCCCGCACGGAGGTGGTGCTCACTTTGTAAGTCTTCGCCAGCCTGGTCACCGGTGGCAGCACATCCCCCGGCTCCAGCCCCTGCTCCACGACGAATTGCCTGATGCGGTCCATCACCTGCTCGGAGAGGTTTCGTCGGACGATAGGCCTCTCGCTGTTGCGTGGCGAGTTATTGGCATCAAGATTGGGAGAAGCTAAGCTTTTACTCATATTATCATATTTTATTCTGGACCGATGACATTTCTCCTTTCTTCTCAAAGAATTTTTTCAAAAATTTTACCCCTGCCCACCTTCCCCACCCCGACGCCCACACTACTCTGTGTACGCCCAACGGCAGATTCTTCGCTGCGCTCAGAATGACAATGCGAGCAGTTGCTTTTTTAGAAGTTCATCTGGCCGGATTGAGCGTAGGAGCCGGACGCCTGCCGCTCCAGCGGCTCTATTGAACAACAGGCCAGCGTGCAGACAGCGGGTGGCCGATTCGCTCGGCCAGTTTCAGGGCAGTCTGCTCAATCTTGAGGTACGCCTCTTCCTCGTCAACATGTGTGAGGCGGCCGCTCTTGACAATCGGCTTCCCGTCCACCAGCACCGTATCTACGGTTTGCGAGCGCATGGAATAGACGAGATTGCTGACAGGAGCAAGCGTCGGATGAGCCTCCGGGGCGTCGAGCGTATGGATGACCAGGTCCGCACGCTTGCCGACCTCGAGCGAGCCAAGCTCCTCGGCCATCCCGAGGACGCGGGCGCCGTGAATGGTGGCCATCTCGAGGGCCGTCTCGGCAGAAATGCAAGGAAGCTCCTGTTTGGCTTCGCGGTGGAGGGTTGCGGCGAGGTAGGCCATCTGGCCGATATCGAGGGCGTTGGCATAGTTCGAGGCATCAGAGCCGAGCGCCACCGGAACACCCAAGTTTATCATCTGCGGCATTCGCCCGACATGTGAAACGCCCTTACCATGAGTCGCAGATGCACCCGGGCAATGCACCACGCATGTGCCTGACTCGGCAACAAGTTCCGCTTCATGGTCGTCCACGTGGATCATATGCACCAGAGTTACATTCGGCCCAAGAACGCCCAGCTCTGCCAGATGCTCGACCGGGCGGACGCCGCAACGCGCAATAGATGCCTGCACCTCATCGTCTCCCCACGACTGGTGCATGTTGAGCGGTACGCCGTAGCGGTCTGCAAGGGCCTTGGCTCCCCTTAGCAGCTCATCGGACGCGCTGCCCATGCCGATGAGTCCTACCACACACCAGGCCTTTGCACCCGTGCGAGGCGGGTGGCGCTGAAGCTGACTCTCCAGGCGAGCGAGACAATTCTCAGTGGTGTCGTAAAGCCGCGCGATGCCCATCGGTTTCCCGTCCGGCCCGCCGTCCTCCATCGCCTCACCGACTATTCCCCGAAGGCCGACCTGCTCTATCGCGTCCACCGCCGCCTCCAGGTCGAATGAGCCACCGGTGTCGGCGAAGAGGGTCGTCCCGTTCAGCGCCATTTCCATGCAGGCGAGGAGTGTCGCAAGGTGCTCCTCTTCGGGCGTTATGCTCGAGAGGAACGGGATTTCAAACCGGTCCCAGATTGCCTGTTCGTCGAAGTCATCGGGCAGGATTCCACGGCAGAGTTGGTAGGTAACGTGCACATGCGCGTCCACAAACCCCGGATGCACAAGCGCTCCACGCAGGTCACGCTCGGCGGCGGCTTCAACGGCCGAGGCGACCCCACGGTGAGGCCCTACGGCAGTGATTCGCCCGTCCCGGATGGCCACGCTGCCGTCCGAAATGATGCGCCGGTCCGAGTCCATTGTAATTATCCATCCGTGGCTGAGGAGCAGGTCTACCGCCTTCGGGCTTGCGGCCATTTGAATGCCTCCGATACTTGGAGCGCCGCCCCTGGGGTGGGCGACGCTCAATGTTGCGATGCGCAATCGGGATAACACTGTTTTCGCTCACGACGAGCGCTGCCTGCGCTCTTTTATACGCAGGTACTCCAGCCCCACTGCCGTAGCCGGCATCTCGACGTAAGATGCTATCTTATCCAGTGTCCGGCCCAGGCGACGCACATGGACTTCCGGGTCGCCGCCAGCCGCGACGATACGCTCCTCCGCGTCCGCGAGCATTTCCAGCGCCTGCAGCATGAATTGCGCGGCTACCTGGGCGAACCGGCGATTCTCGACGGATGCGTACAGGGAATGAATCTGCTCGCCGATTCTGTCCCAATCCGCAGCCAGCTCCGTAACCTCCCTCTGAGCTTGCGCCCTCGCGGCCACCGTAGCGCTCATATGCTGAGCTACGGCTTTGGCCCGCTCCCAATTCTCTCGGTCTGTACCCTCAAACACTTGGAGCGTTATCTTCGGATTCCCGGTCAATTGCCGCAGAATTTTCTCAAGCCTGTTCTTGGTGACAGCCGTTTTCAGATAGCTGCTGGCACGCCCATAATTAGCCGATGGGATGCCCACCGCCAGTACATTGTCCTCCAGCACCACCGGCCTCGCTACCCGGAGAGCGTCCCACAGGGGCTGGTTTATCTCCCCTTTATGCACCTCCTCCTGCAGATTGCGCCAGATAGTATCGAGATCTACGCCGTGCTCCACAGTTTCATCCCCCCGCGGGTGACATACTTGGACGACCAGGAAATGGGTATGGGGCGATGATACCACAGCCGCAGGAGGGTGTCAATTAACTTGAACGGAGGCGTTTTAGACTGCGAAAGAGAGTTGCAGGGCAGCGTGCGGGTCGCACTGAAACCTGCGTGCCGCGTTGGAAGCCGCGGCGAAGGCAGCTCGCTGCACCTCCCTGAGGTGACGGCTGTTACCAGGGCGAACCCCAGCCCATGTGAACTTGCTCATAAGCCTTCGAGCTTGTATGAACGGACGTTGAAGCCGCCTTGAAACCGGCAGCCGGCCGTTAAGGTGGGCGATGACGACCTCGCTGTCGCAGAACACCGCAACACGATGGGCGCCCAATGCCTTCGCCTCCCGCAATGCTGTGACTACACCCTCGTACACCGCCTCAATCGCATCCTTGGTCGAAACAGCCCGCGATATGTGCTTAATCGCAATGCCATCCCCGCGATTGAGAGCCACGGCCATGCCACCGGCATTTAGGGTTTCATCTGCGTAGGCGCCGACGAACGCCGTTATGAATTCGAGTCTCCTCAGACCGCCGCGAAGCCTCATATCGTTCGCCTCCAATGAGAACAGGCGCTCGTATAGTCCGCCCGAGGTGCTTGATGCTCTTCAGCTTATACCGATTTATCGGCTGGTAGCAGGTGATTCTGGAGCCGCGGCGGAAAACCAGCTTGGGTGACGGGGTGGTTCTGCAAATGAGCCGCGCATTCGAGACTCCATGATGGAGGGATGCTTATGTACAGCAAGGTGCTTGTCACGTTGGACGGGTCCGAACTTGCTGAGAGAGCACTGCCTCACGCAAAGACTCTCGCAAAGCAGTTCGGCAGCAAGGTTTTCCTGTTGCGCGTGGTTATGCCCTCGCCTGCACTGACGGAGATCGAACCTGTGGCCATAGACATTCAACGAGCGCAAATCACCGAGGCAGAAGAGTACCTGGGGCGGATTCAGGAGTCGCTGGAGGCGGAGTCGCTCGATGTTCAGGCGGAGGTAGCTATCGGGATGCCGGCTGAAACCATCATTGACTACGCCGCCGAGCATGACGTCCGGCTGATAGTCATGCATACTCACGGTCGTTCCGGGATCAGCCGGTGGGTCTACGGAAGTGTCGCCGACCGTGTGCTCCGAGGCGCGAAGTGCCCTGTGTTGCTTGTGAGAACGGTGGAGGAGAGTCCTGACAACTAACGGCTCAGTCACTTGCGAAGGCCCTGTTTAAGCGCAAACTGCCCAGTCTTCCGCGCGCGATTGCGTCACACGATGAAAGGCTACCGTCAAAGACGCTGACGGTCTTCTCTTTCGGCAATACAATAAGCAGTACAGGTCTCTGCTACTTACCAAGTTGCGTGAATTGGCGCAGCTCCTCCTCAGTTAGCTTCTCCTTCCCCGTATCGCCGATTTTGATTACCTCATCGCCAATCCGAAATACGACTTTGTCCCCGAGCGAGAGGAACTTTCCCCAGTCAGGGCGCACGTTCAGAAGGGCAAAATAGGCATCGCTCATATACCGAATCTCGTGGGCGGGCAACGCCTCATCGAAGTCGTTATCAATCCAGGTCTCGCCGTCGAAGTAGAATGTCTTCCCGCCCACCACCACTACCGGCTGAGACATAACGGCTGAGTCAAGCTCCTCCTCGGCGCGGACCAGGTTCCCGATATGCTTGGCCGCCTCAACAGCCTTCCCGCCGGTGGCTACTTGCGGCATCGCCGCTACCGGTGCGGGCGGTCCAGCCGCCACACCAGGGCTTGCGGACCCAAGCGCCGGCCCCGCGAATCCTCCACGTTCCGCGAGACTCCGGCGCGCCCGTGCGGCTACGAGGTCCTTGCGCTCCTGAATAAGGAACGACGTATAGGGAGTCATGATGCCATATCTTGTGCTGAGCGCGATGATGGAATCCCTCAGCTCCTTGCTTTCCCCGTTGAGACGAATCTCATCAAGCAGCACACCTATCTTGCGCGTCGCCCACAATCGCGGGATGAATGAGTTGTCCTTCTCTTCCTTCGGGAATGCAGCATCGAATGCGAACGTCTTCTCCTGCGCGCCGACGTAGCCGCTAAGCTTTATGACGGCAGCGCCATCGCCCTTGTAACGCCCGAGCAGCGTGAGCTGGACGCCCTTGAAAAGGTCGGGCAGCTCGCGCGGGTAATAATCATAGACGGTAATATCACCGAAATCAACGGAAATGTTGCTAAGGACAGGGTGCGCTATCTTGGTGTAAAGGGACGAGACATCGGCCTCGATGCTTTCACCCGGTTCTACATAGTCCGAGGTCCCCCCGTTGTCGCCGGCTATTCTGTCAAGCAGGTGCGTGTTCACGTCGTGGCCGACCCCGAACACGAAGATTCGCGCCTTCCGCTTGGCCAAACCGCGAGCGAATTCTTTCTCCGATGGGCGTTTGCGGTCTTCCGGCATCGCCGTCAGTATGACGGTACCGTCCTGCTGCTCGAAGCGACAGCCGGCCAGGTCCGCAATCGACTTGAGCGCCGTGACCACGGGCACATTGACCAGTTTCGCAGTGACTTTCCGCCCACGGACATCCCCGCGGATTATTACCGCCACATTGCCCGCCCTTGCAATCATCTCGACCGCATCGGTCAACTCAGCTTCTCGGAGCGCGACTGAGACCAACGCCTGTCCGTCCTCCGTCTCCCCCACCACGTCCACACCCTCGGTCAGTTGCGGCTTGCCGCCGTTCCGCTGAGCGACGTTCTCGATGATTTTCGCCTCATCCTTCTCGCCGGCTGTCGGCATGCCATCGGTCAGGAACAAAATCATGCTCGGTCGGTCACTCTTGGCCATACCCAGGGCAGTCTTCAGCGCGGAATCAATATCCGTTGCTCCTGCGGCTTCGATTCCATCAATAAAATTCAGCGCCCTCTTGATGTTCTGCGACGACGCAGGGACGAGGTTTTCATCGAACGCTTCGACAGCGCTTGCGAATGTGACGATGTTGAACCGGTCATCTTTGTTGAGCCTGTTTATGCAAAACCGCAGTGCGTCCCGCGCTTGCTTGATCTTGTCCCCGGCCATGCTGCCGGACGTATCAAAGACGAAGACTATGTCCTTGGCCGCAATCTCCTGCGCCTGCAGTTCCTCCTTCGGCGCAAGGAGCATCAGGAAGAAGCCATCCTCATCGGGCGGGCGGTGCGTGATGAGGCTCAGCCCAAAGTCCTTCCGACTGACGGTATAGTACAGAACGAAGTCCTGGTTCGGACGGACGTCCTTCGCCTCGAAGCCGACGACGGTATTGAATTCATCCTTGCGATGCACGTCGATCTTATGAGTCGGGGAATAAATCGCCTTAATCGGGACCTTCGACTGCAACGTAACGTTGATAGCCACTTCCTGCAGCGGTTTCGGGGAGTACTTTTCGATGTCCAGAGGATAAACGTACTTGCAGACACCGCCCTCGAGCTTGAGCACCTCAGAATACTCCATCTGGATGCGTTTTTCCCCATTGGCCGGCACGGGATACACCCTCGCCCGAAAGAGGTCTCGCCCGACATACTCCAGCAGCGCCGGGTCCCGCATTTGCCGTACAATCTCCTCATATATGCGGCGGGCCTCGTCACGGTCGAGAATGGTTCCGGTTATGCGCTTGCCGTTGGTGAACATGGCGAATTCGGAGATAGCCGCCTGCTCAGGCAGCGGGAAAAGATATGTCGCCT
>JALGUK010000587.1 GCA_029820875.1 Candidatus Zipacnadia bacterium | reverse complement strand
CGGGTGAGACTTTTTTACCAGAGTCACTTAGGGTTTGAGCCGAAGCGGTTTGTGGATGTGGATATCACCGGCGAGCAACTGGCCGCCGAGGACCTCGACGGTGACGGCTACTCCGAGCTTTTCGTATTTACCAAGGAAGGCGCCCCGCGGGTCTTCTGGGGCGGCGAGGGAGGGCTTGACCCGGCCCGCTTCAGCGAGGTTCCGGTGGAGGAAAGCCTCAGCCAGCAAACCGCCGAAGAGGAAGTCGTAACCAGTGAGGCGGAGGCGATTCATGCCAGCCGTCCAACCCCGAGGATAATTTTTCTGGGCCGCACGCCTCACCTGTTCGTTCCGCGTGACCGCAATGTATACCTCGTCCCCGTAAGTCCCGACCGCGCATTCGGGGAACCGCTGCAAATAGAGTGTGCAGGGGCATGGTCCATAGCCGCGGGCGACATCAACGGTGACGGGTATGTTGACCTCGTGTTCGCATCGCGGGCCGAGCACGAAGGGGGGCAGTGTTCCTGGGTCTATTGGGGCGGGCCGGAGGGATTCGACGCGGGCAGACGAACCCCGCTGCCGTCCCAGTACGCATGTGACGTCGCGGTCGCAGACCTCGACGGAGACGGCTTTATGGATGTCGTGATATGCCAGGATCACACCCCGGAGTCGTTCACTTTCCATTCGCTGGTCTATCGAGGCGGCCCCGACGGCGTCGCTCCCGAGCCAGTCCGACTGGAAACCCTCGATGCACGGCGGGTGTTGATTACAGCAGGGTCAGACGACTCGCTCCCCCAGGTTGTCTTCGTCAACCACAGGGCGCGACGGGTAGGCGGGGACGTGGACGTCACCCTCTACTACGGCGGCCCGGACGGCTTCTCCCGACGTCGTTGTCGCCAATTGTTCCGAGAACGCGGTGAACCTCGACCCGGGCTCGTTCATCTTCACTGGGAGCCCTGAAGGTTTCAGCCACGAGCCGAACATCATCCTACGGACCACCCGCGCCCACGGCGTCTGCTGCGGCGACCTGAACAACGACGGATATCTCGACCTGGTACTGGTCGGCTTCAATTTCCCGGAGATACTGGTTTTCTACGGGGGGCCGGACGGCTTCGACACGGATAATGGATTTACCTCGCCGACCTCAACAACGACGGCTGGCTGGACCTTGTAGTCCCTCAGATTTCATCCGATCGCAGCTTCATCCTCTGGGGTGGGATTGACGGCTTCAGCATGGAGCGCCGCCACGACCTGTCGGTGGTTCATGCCTCCTGCGCCCAGGCGGCCGACCTTACGGGCAACGGCTGGCTCGACCTGATTATCGCCGGCCATACCCAGGACCGCTACGGCCCGCACGATGCATTCGTGTATATCTACTGGAACGGTCCGGAGGGCATCAGGGAGGACCGGCGCACGCAACTTCCCACCAACGGCGTCAATGCGATGACCGTGGCCGACTTTGACAACAACGGGGTTCTGGACATTTTCCTCGCTAACTATCACCAGGGCACCGCCCGTGACATTGACTCGTATCTTTACTGGGGCCGCGAGGGCGCGCGCTTTTCCGCCAGGGACCGGACAAGGATGTTCATGCATTCCGCCTCCGGAGCCGTGGCTGCGGACTTCAACGAGGACGGCTGGATTGACCTCGCCGTCGCATATCACAAGGTCTGGGGGGACCACATGGGACATTCCGCGATATGGTGGAACAGTCCCGACGGGTTCTCCGAGGACCGGGTGACGCTCCTGCCGACCGAAGGGCCTCATGGGATGGTTCGGGTGCCGGCGGGCAACCAGGCGGACCGCGGGCCGCAGGAGTACTATATCTCCGAACCCTTCGAGCTTCCCGAGGGCGCGACCGTGCGAAGCATAAGTTGGGATGCACAGGAACCGCCCAAGACATGGGTGCGCGCGCAACTACGCTTCGCACCCGCTCGCGAGACGCTCGAGCAGGCGCCATGGCAGGGCCCGGGCGGCGGAGACGGCTGGTTCGAGTCCGGCCAAGCCGCCGAGGGCCTATCTCAGACCGGCCGCTGGGTCCAGTACCGCCTCGCGCTGGGTGCAATCGGCTGCGGGAGCACTCCGAAAGTAATGGAGGTGCAGGTGGACTACGCCTGAGAAAATCGGGACGGAAAGCAGCATCCCGTCATGCGTTTTCGCGTAAGTGTCGAAAGCCGTTATGCCTGGTTCAGGCAGTCGTCACCAGGCAGACGATGACACCGGCATAACCGGAAAAGGCCGGAGCAAATTCGGCTGGAGGGAAGGTGCGATGATTATACGAATGGCTATGGTGCTCCCC
>JALGUK010000092.1 GCA_029820875.1 Candidatus Zipacnadia bacterium | reverse complement strand
TCGCTGACTCGCCCTTCTTTGCGCCTGAGGACGTCTTCGCGGTTACCGACCAAGGCAGGCTCGTGGGATTTGTCGTCGCTCGCCCGGGCCGGCAGATAGGCCCTGATATGTGGTTCACACCGGAGAGCGGGTGGATAAACTCGATAGTTGTCGCCGGCGGCCGGCGCAGGGAGGGCCTCGGAACAATCCTGCTCGGCCATGCCGAGTCCTACCTGCGCGAGCACGGTGCCAGGCATATCACCCTCGGGGCGGACCCCCAGCACTTCTTCCCGGGCATTCCGGTGCAGTATGAGGCAGCGAAGGCCTTCGCGCAAGCCCGGGGCTACCAGCTCGGCGGCACCGCACACGACATGTGGCGCGATATTGGTGACTACGAGGTCCCGCAGCGGGTTCGCGAGACTCTCACGCGGGAGGCGCCGGCCATTGAGATACGTCCGGGTACCCGCGACGATATGCCTGGGATGGCGAAGTTCCTGTCCGACGAATTCCCGGGGCGATGGCACTGGGAGTGCCTGCATTTTCTTGAGCAGGGCGGTGACCCCGGGGAGTTTACGCTGCTTCTGGAAAACGGTCAGGTAGCCGGCTTCTCGCAGACGTTCTGCTACAGGTCAGCGGTTATCGGGTCGAATGTGATGTGGCACCCGCTGCTGGGGGATTATTACGGGGGCTTAGGTCCAATCGGCATTGCAAAGCGCTTGCGGGGCCGAGGCCTTGGCCTTGCGCTCCTGAGCGAGTCGGTGGCGGACTTGAAGCGCCGTGGGGTCCGCAAGATGTGCATAGACTGGACAGGGCTGGTGGATTTCTACGGCAAGATAGGTTTCACGGTGTGGAAGAGCTACCAGCACGCCGAGAAGGAGCTGTGAGCCGTAAGGGGCTATTGCCGGAGAGTTAGTTTTGTGCTATGATACATCTTGCAGGCGGAACGAGGCAGACATCTGAGTTGTTTTATTGTATAGGAACGGGGGCGATAGGTTTCGACGGAGAGTTTGGGTGGGTCAGGATAGCGAGCCGAGATTCCACCAATCTCGTAAAACGGTGGAAAACCACAACTGCCGAGACTAACACTCTCGCACTCGCCGCTTAAAGCGGCGACGGTCACCCGGCTTAGGCTGACGTAGCCGGGCCAGACCGCCACCTCAGTCAGCTTGCCCGACGCGAACGCCCGTAGCGCTGTCGGGGACTTCTATCGGGCTAGCCGAGTCTGAATCCTGCCGGTGGGAGCCGGGCGAGGCGAAACTGAAAACATCGGCACGCTCGTAGAAGTCCTGGCTGGCTCCTCTTCGGACGCGGGTTCGATTCCCGCCGCCTCCACCAGCTTTCGCTGAAGCTTCGGCTAACAAGCCGGGCTCTCCTGGACAAGGGCTCTGCCAACCTTTCTGTCTGGTCGTCAGATGGGCAGCATATCTATTATAAGCGACTGCAGGCGAGCCGGGTCTCGCCTGCATCCCTTGGGAGGCCGTCGCAACTTGCTGGACCCGTCGCGGCAGATCCCGTTCCCCAGACGTTCGCACTGCGCACGGCGGATTCCGGTCTCCCCCCAGCAATAGCCCGTGCCGACAACTTCGGGACGCGGTTCAGGACGAATCGTATCAAACGCTTGCGTAGTCGTGGCGCCTTCAAGGAAAGAAAGGGTAGTGTTATGAAACGGTCGTCATATGTGGCCGGTAGCGTGCTGTTGATCGTAGGTATGGTTGTGTATCTTGTAGGTTGCGGGGGAGGTGGTGGAGGGGTATCGGGTCAAGACAGTGACCTTTCGCAGTTGGAGCTGTTCATGACGGCAACCGAGACGGCCGTGGACAATAGCGTCACGACGCTCGAGGAGGGCATCTCCCAGAGCCGCCAGAACCCGCTCCAGGAGAGTATCCAGGCGATCCAGGCTTCGGGCTTGAGTGCAGAGGTCTCGCCGGACGGAGCCACCATCCTGGTCACTTCGTCCGACGGGTTTTCGCGGGCCATCATCACCGATGCCGCCGACCGCAGTGACTGGACTATGGGATCCCCACCGGGGCGCGGCGCGAGCACCTCGGACGCCGATGCCCGCGTTTTGCTCGCGCTATCGCGGGTTCCGAAGAATGACAACGTCTTGCTCCTCTTCCCTCACGACTTTCTCTTCGTGGATGAGGCAGCCCTCGCCGCTGAGCTGAAGGAGCAGTTTGAGGCGGCCGGGAAAACGGTCACGATCAAGCCAGACAAGTTCCCTGGGCCGGTTGATGTGGATACCTGGCTGTCCCTGGGCGACTATGGCGTCGTGGTGGCGATGACGCACGGGGGCGTCGCCCGGCCGATTAAGAAGGAGGGGAGCCTCCAGACGATCTTGTCCTCGGGGCAGCCGGCCACGCCGCAGAATCTGCGGCTCGTTCGTGAGAAGCTGGGTGCGGACGCGTTCAAGCAGTTCACGATCGCGCGGGTCGGCAATGAAAACTACATCGCCTACACGACAGATTTTTTCGCCAACCTCGACTGGAACAACACTCTGTTCATCGCGGACGCCTGCCACGTTGCCGAAGCAACGGGTTCCGCGGGCGGGGACCTTGCGACTGCGGTTGCTGGCAAGGGCGGCACGATGATCGGCTGGTCTGCTGCCGCGTTTGCGGACATGATGGAGCAGATGGTGCGGCTGCTTGCGGCCTCGCTGACCTCCGGCCAGTCCGCCTCGGACGCAGTGGCCGCGGTCAAAGCCAATTCTGGGATGCAGACGGAAGCCTACCTGATGCACGTGCTCAACTACTGGTCGGACGTCGCCGGTGCCGACTTCGGTCTTGCCGGCATTGACAACCTGCACCTGATCGGGAACCCGCAGTTTACGGTCGTCTCCACCCCGAGCGCCAGCGAGACGTGGTCGGGCTGGGTCAAGGTGAACGCCGCCGGTGTGGGGGACGACTGCAACATTATCGGGAGTGGGTATGACTACCTGTCAGAGGACAACGGGAGCACCATCGAGCTGACCTTCACACCTGGGTTGACATCAGGTCAGGAGGAGTTTGCGGTCACCGGAACGCTGGTGGATAGGTCCAAGATTACGGAGGCGTGGTGGGACGAGGACGCGGGACAGTGTGTGACGGAAGTCCGCCAGGAAGAGGAAACGATCCCGGTAGTAGGCACAGGCACAATGAGCGAGGATACCGTAACTTTCGACTTGCCATTGAGCGACTTCGTAACCTACCGATTCGTGGGTAAGCGAAGCGGCATCACGCTGAGCGGATCCATCGAGGTCATCGCCTCGCCTGCCTGGGCTTTGTTCCCCGTTGGTACGCCGAGCTTCAGTCTCACGAGGCAGTAGCAGGCCGCGCAGGGCCACAGGAATATCCGGGGACACGAGACTGCCCGTCCTGCAGACAGCCACAGCCGCCGCATCTGGCGCCGGGTCTGCCCGTGATGTGCCGATGGAACCCGGTGAGGCGCGGAGTCGTCTAACCCCATAAGACGCCTACGGTTTCACTTGCCCGCTAATAGTCCCGTCAAGGAGGAAACCCTATGAGCGCCATCGCCAGTAGAAGCATGCTCTCAGCCACGCTGGCCGTTTGCCTGACCTGTCTCGCCGTCACCGGCTGCTCTCCCAACGGTGACGCTGGCCCGAGGGCCCCTCGCAACCCCGACCTGGTGGTTGACAGCCGCCTCGTCACCGCGATGAACGGCTTCGGCCTCGAGTTGCTTAAGCGGCTCTCCAAGGCGGATGCCGGCCGCAACGTCTTCATCTCGCCGACGAGCATCCAGCTTGCGCTCGCGATGACCTACAACGGCGCCAAGGGGGAGACCAAGGACGCCATGGCCCGGGCGCTCGGCCTCGATGGAATGACGCTGGAAGAGGTTAACCAGGCCAACGCGGACCTGATCTCCCTTCTTCAGAACCCCGATCCCAAGGTGGAGTTGGCCATCGCCAACTCGCTCTGGGGGCGCGAGGGCGTCGAGTTCGCACCGGACTTCCTGGCGCGCAATACGGACTCCTACGAGGCCGAAGTGCGCAGCATCGACTTCACGCTCCCCGGGTCGGCGGACACGATCAACGGCTGGGTCAGCAAGAAGACGCGCGAGAAGATCACGCAGCTCGTGGACCATGACAGCATCCGCGAGGCGCTCCTGCTCCTCCTGAACGCCATCTACTTCAAGGGGAAGTGGACGCTCCCGTTTGAGGAAGCGGACACCCAGGACGGGGACTTCACGCGCGGCGACGGCACCACGAAGACGCTCCCGATGATGCGGCAGCGCGACGACTTCGACTACCTGGAGACCGACCAGTTCCAGGCGATCGCGTTGCCGTACGGCGATGAGTTCGTCCGGATGCTCATCTTCCTGCCGAAGGTCGGGACGACGCTCGACGGCCTGATGGGCGAGATGACGCGCGAGAAGCTGGACCAGTGGACGGGCGAGCTTCACGAGCAGGATGGGACCATCGTCCTGCCGCGGTTCAAGGCGAGCTACGACACCTCCCTGAAGCCGGTGCTTACGGCGTTGGGCATGGGTGTGGCATTCAGTGACGCGGCGGACCTCACCGGTATGGTCACGTCCGAGACCCTCGCAACCCTCGGCGGAGTGCCGTTCATCAGCGATGTGGTCCACAAGACGGTGCTCGAGGTCAACGAGGAGGGAACCGAGGCTGCGGCTGCGACGGCTGTCATCGTTGGCGTCACGGCGGTCCAGACGCAGCCCTTCGAGATGGTCGTGGATCATCCGTTCTTCCTGGCGATCCAGGACGAGCCGACCGGCGCGATCCTGTTCATGGGGACGATCGTGGATCCGGAGATTGAGCGGTAGAAAGCGGCACCGACGGCTGTGCCCACAATGGATTGCGTCAGGTACTGTGACATTTCAGTGCATTTTGGGTTATAATAAACCAGCTTTTCCGCACATAAGAGAGGATTGAACTCAGAGGAGAAAACTGTGGCGCATCCGGTCAGAATCGCAGCCATCATCGCAGCAACGATTGCAGCTCTATCCGCCACTTCAGCCGACCCGGGGAGGGTTCCGGAAGTCTTCATTGCCGGAGTCGAATGTGAGTTCACGCCGCCGGCTCAGGTCGTTGATGGGCAGCTTCTTGCGCCGCTTGGGCCGACGCTCACCGCCCACGGCATCAAAATCAAGCTTTCCAATGATAAGAGGCGCCTGGAAATCACCGGCGCACAAGGCACAAACGTCACGCTTGCCGTCGCTGACGGCGCCCTGAAAGTCGACGGCGAGCCTGCTGAGAGGGTGGTTCCTCCACGGCTCATTGACGGCCGCTGGCTGCTGCCGGTGCGGCCGATATGCCGCGCCCTCGGGTTTTACATTCACGCCGACGAGACTGGCGAGCGGCTTTTCATTGACCCGAAGGTCAGTATCGCAGAGGTAAAGGCCGAGGACAAGCGCGTGGAGGTCTTGCTCCAATGCGCTGCGAGAGTTCAGTATCGTTGCAGCAGGCTCAAAGACCCGGAGCGGCTCGTGATTGATCTGCTACATGCGGCGATGGCCACTCCTGCACAGGAACGGGAGCTGACCTCTTCTATCGCTGCGAAGGTCCGCTGGAGCCAGTTCGTAGCAGGTGAGGCGCCGGTCGGGAGAGTCGTCCTCGAACTGACCGGCCCGCATCCATACCGTCTGACGCGCCCGAAGGCGGGGCAAATACTGCTCTCCGTTGCCGAAAAAGAGGAAGCCCTCTCACCAGCGGAATCCGTTTCCGAGGCCATCCAGCCGCCACCAGCACACGTGATGGGTGCAACCATTGAGGCCGACGGTTGGAGCGCTGTTATTCTGTCGGATCGGCCTCTTGAGTATTCGCTGAGCGCTCAGCGGGACCCTTACGGGCTGATTATTGACTGCCCTAATTCCCAGTTAAGCTCATCGCGGGACGTCGTGCGCTCGCCGGACAAAGGCGTTATCGGACGTATCCGCATGGCCCAAAGCGAGAGCCATCCCGACGAGGAAGACCGCTCCACGCCGTCGGTCCGCGTGGTGCTGGACCTGCGGTTTCCGCTTCATTTCACGGTCGAGCGCACATCGGATCCGGTTGCATTGGTGCTGAACTTCCGGCGAGTTCCGCTGCGAAAGCAGTTGGTGGTGGTTGATCCTGGTCACGGTGGAGAGGATCCGGGCGCGATGTACCAGGACGTCTTCGAGAAAAATATCAATCTTGACATAGCCAAGCGGCTTGCCAAATTACTGAAAAAGGCCGGCGCAAAGGTCATTCTCACGCGGGATACGGACGTATTCGTTGACTTGCATGACCGGCCGAGGCTGGCAAACGAGGCGAATGCAGACCTTTTTGTCAGCATCCATTGTAACGCCATGCCCAAACCCAACATAGGCCGAGGTACCGAGACCTATTACCTTAGGGATGATAGTGTATTGATGGCCCTGTCCCTACAGGAGTCGCTCCACGGGAAATTGCAGCTTCGTGACGGTGGAATCCGTCGCCGGAACTTCTGTGTCGTGACGGGGGCTTCCGCCAGAAGGCGGCGGAGGCCATATTCGAGGGCCTCAGGAACTATGTCGAAGGGCCGGCGGCTCGTGGTGAGGAGGATTCGCAATGACTATGAGAGGTATAGCAGGGGCTATCGCAGCGACTCTGTTCATCCTGGCGGTCAGCGGCTGCCCTCGCCCGCCCGTGCAGGAGCCCCCGGCAAGCGGCCGGGTGACTGAGCCTCTGTCTGAGACGGTGACTGTAGCGCTGTATTTCGCTGATGCAAACGGCGCAACTCTCGTCAGAACACAAGTGCAGATGCCGCCATCGGAGGCCACTCCAATCGGGATATTAAGGCGGCTTGTCAAGGGACCGACAGAGAAATCGGATGCGATGGCCATCATTCCAAAGGGCACACAGGTTAATGGAGTGGAGGTTAAGGACGGACTTGCATCGGTGGACCTCAGCTCGGCCTTTCGCGATAAGTTCCCCTCGGGGAGCAATATCTCGGGGAGCAATATCGGCTATCTGTGTGTTTACTCGATTGTGCACACCCTGTGCGAGCTGCCCGATATTGACCGTGTTCAGCTTCTGATTGACGGCCAGAAGGTGGATTCGCTCGGGCAGGTTGACCTGAGCGTGCCGTTGACACCCGACCCTGAACTTACCGCTGGGGGCGACTAATGGACGAAAGCGCGCCGATTGGCGTCTTCGACTCCGGGCTTGGCGGCTTGACCGTCGTCCGGCGGCTTCTGGAGCGGATGCCCGCTGAAGGAATTGTGTATTACGCCGATACCGGCTATGTC
>JALGUK010000586.1 GCA_029820875.1 Candidatus Zipacnadia bacterium | reverse complement strand
TCCTGCTCCTTAAGCTCCGGCGTTATGAACCGCTCCGCGTTGGCCATCGTCTGCTTGCGGATGTACTCGGGCGGCACAAGGTGCAGATTGGGCTTTGTTACCTCGATATAGTACCCGAAGACCTGGTTGAAGCCGACCTTAAGGGACTTTATGCCCGTGCGATTGCGCTCGGAAAGCTCAAGCTGCGCAATCCACTCCTTGCCTCCGGAGCTTGCCCGGCGCAGCTCGTCCAAGTCCTCATCCACGCCGTCGCGGATAATACCGCCGTCGGTGACCGAGATGGGCGGCTCATCCACAATGGCCGAGGAGATCAGATCACGAATCGCCCCGCCGTCAGGCCGTTTGGATGCCTCACCCCCAGCCCCTCTCCCTTCGGGAGAGGGGTGAACGTGCCCCTCTCTCCGGGACGGAGAGTGGACAAGGGGTGATACCGTCGCGGCGCCCAGAGCGTCGCGAACGGCCGGAAGTGCCCGAATCGAGGCCGCCAGCGCGACCAGATCCCGCGCATTGGCCATTCCGACGGCGGTCCTGCTCATAAGGCGCTCAATGTCGTACACGCTGCGGAGCGCCTCGCGAAGCCCCTCCCGCATTGCGGTGCTCTGCACCAGCGCCTCGACCGAGTCCAGACGGCGCGCTCCCATCCGAGTGATGGTCTTGTCAAGCAACCACAGAAGCGTACCGCCCTTCTCGCCGGGTCGAAGGGACTCGGTCAGCTCGAGGTTGCGGCGCGTGGTCGAGTCCAACACCATGAATTCGGACGTGGAATAGGTGCGCAGGCTGCGGATATGCGACGGCTCCGCGAGCTGGTTCTCACGCACATAGCGGAGCGCATCAGCCGCCGCGCGGACTGCAAGGGGCATCTCATCACAGCCGAACCCGCGCAGGGATTGTGTGCCGAAATGCCGGCAGAGGGTCTCCTGAGGCGTTTCCGTGGCGAACTGCTCCGATTCGAGCGATGTCACACGCACGCCGTCGAGGCTCTCAACGGCCGCGCGAACGACGCTGTCATCCAGCAGGTGCTGGGGAACCAGAATCTCGGCGGGGTTGATGCGGGCGATTTCATCCGCGAGGGTCGTATCGTCCGTTAAGTCGAACTCGGTGACGAGGAAGTCGCCGGTGGAGACATCCAGCGCCGCAAGTCCGACTCGCTTGTCCGCTGCAGCGACGGCGACGAGGAAGTTGTTGGTACCGGCCTCGAGCATCGAATCTTCAAGCAGCGTGCCGGGTGTGACGACCCGTGTCACCTCGCGCTTGACCAGCTTTTTCGTCTTCTTGGGGTCCTCCACCTGGTCGCAAATCGCTACCTTATAGCCGGCCCGGATAAGCCGCCGCAGGTAACGGTCCAGGGCATGATGAGGCACGCCGCACATGGGAATCCGCTGGCCCTTGCCGAACTCACGCGAGGTGAGCGTCAGCTCGAGCACGCGCGAGGCGAGTACAGCATCCTCCCCGAACATCTCGTAGAAGTCGCCGAGCCGAAACAGCAGGACGGCGTCAGGATGCCGCTGCTTGATTGCCTTATACTGGCGGTGCATGGGGGTGAGGTCAGTCATCTAGGTCGACTGTCACCACCTCGGCTGATGCTCGCTGCAAGCGTAGCTTGGTGAGAAGCGGTTCGTACAACTTGCACTCCTTAGCGCGGCTGCGAAGCTTCCTGACGTGACGCGGCCAGCGATAAGTGACGCAACCAGCACCCACGTCACGACTGCCAGGACCGGTGCCCTGCAGATGAGTGCTATCAGAGAGGCGTCAAAACCCGCCAGAGATACGAGCAACCACGCGTAGTAGGGGTCTGCGTTGAAAAAGAGGTCGCGCCCCAGAAGGTTGGGTAGCTCGAGGCCCCACCGTCGGGCGCTTTCGACATCAATCAGTGGCTTGCCGTCCTCGGTGTAGAAGCCTGTGGCGAACGCACCGCCTGCCCAATGCGCCCTGCACACTATGCGCGCAACAAGCTGATGTCTCTTGGCGAAGTTCCCTAAGCGGATCAGTTGAGACACCGTTATCAATGCAATGAGAACCGCCCCCGCCACAACCACCAAGTATCTCTGCGGCCCGCAAGCCGCATCGAATGGGCCCTTCCCAGCAAGCGCACAGAGCGACAGAGCGATACCTGCCAGGATGCCCCCGGTCCAGTTCACCACCTGTTGCTCCCGGTCGTGATAGCTCCTCAACTCGGCCCAGTGCTGCTCGTAGATGCTTCGTAGGAATTGGCACTT
>JALGUK010000091.1 GCA_029820875.1 Candidatus Zipacnadia bacterium | reverse complement strand
CATTTTGCTCCTGCGCCATTGAAAGCCCTGCGCTCACAGTCAGAAGTAGGATGATGATGAAACTGCGCATTTGCGACCCTCCTTTTGCCCGCTGCCCAGTCAGCGAGCATTTTTGCGTCTCACTTCAACAAAGACGCCCCGAATGCCGTTGCCCTCGCGCAGCGACTCGTGGAACACATACAGCAGCCTACCGGGTGCGACCTCACGGATGGCGGTGTACGCGTCGGTGTTTGTGCCCTCATGGATGGTTGTGCGGGAGGTCCACCGCAGACCTCTCCCGTTCACCGAGAACATGATGTGACACCCCGGGCGACCGAAGGACACGGCGAGAACGCCGTTGGACATAAGGACAGCGTCAGGGAAGACACTGACAGCATCGTCGGGCATAGGCCTGGCCCGCGTCCACGTACGCCCGTCGTCTTTGGAGCGGCAGGACCACATCGGCAGACCGCTGGAGACACGCATCACGCATAGCAGCTCCCCGGCGCTCGTACGCACCACCACAGGCTCGCAGCAGCCCTCACCGGGAGCGTCGGGGCGGTAGGCGATGGTCGAGTAGTAGTCCCAGGTCTCGCCTCCGTCAGCCGAGCGCACGAGGATGCAGCGGTACTTCGCATCACCCTCGAGCTGGCCGTACATCGTCGCCAGCAGAGACCCGTCGTCCATTTCCAATATAGAACGGGCGAAGACCATGTAAGCGTTGCCGCTGGCCCACTTCTTCGCCGGTTTGGGCAGGGACACGGCACCGGTTGACCATGAGTAAGACCGGCCGTCGGAAGAGTGGCCCACGTTGCAGGTGAGCCGGGTGAAGTCCTCACCCCCGGCGGGGCGGCAGAAGTATGAGAGCCACACGCAGGTGCCGTCCTTGCGCCGAATCCAGGAATGTCCGCCCAATTCGTTTCCGTGGAACATGACCGGCTTCTCCCAGGTGCGCCCGCCGTCCTGGGTCCAAAGGCATGCTACCTTGCAGTCTTCCGGCTGCAAGGCGGCGTCGGGGCTCGCCCAGACCGCTACAAACGACTCCTTTTCGCTAATCTGTTTCAGCGTGGGGAAGTTATAGTGGCCTTTCGAGCTACTTATCGTGAACGGCTTGCCGACGGTCACTTGTATCTGCTCATCGCCGGAGGGATGGGCAGCGCTGACGAGAAGCGGCCCAGCCAGCAGCATAATGCCACACAGACTCAAGGTTTCGACCTGTCTCATGGTCCCCTCCTGTACTATCGCAGTCGCGATAAACCGAATCGAGCAAGCAGCATCAAGCTACCTGAAGCACCCCGGCCGCCCGCAATCGGCTGTGCTTCAGAAGCTGCAGGACGCGGTTTGCATCCTCCAATCGGAACGTCTCCACCTCGGTACGAACAGGAATCTCGGCCGCGAGGGCCAGAAGTTCCTCGCCGTCTGTTCGGGTGCTGTTAGCGACGCTGCGAATCGTGCGTTCACCGTAAAGCAGTTCATAGGGCATCTCCGGAATCGGGCTCATGTGAATGCCGGCGAGGGCCAGTGTGCCGCCCTTCTCGAGCACGCGCAGCGCTGCTGGCACCAGTGGCCCCGCCGGGGCGAAGATGATCGCGCTGTCAAGCTTAGCGGGCGGCTCGTCTTCGGCACCACCAACCCACGCTGCGCCCAACTGCTTCGCGAGACGCCGATGCTCCTGGCTCCTGGTGAAGACGAAGACCTCGCAGCCCCAGTGGCGTGCTACTTGGATGGCGATGTGGGCTGATGCCCCAAAACCGTAAAGGCCCAGCCTTCGCCCAGGCTTAATATCGCTCAACCGCAACGCGCGGAACCCTATAATCCCCGCGCACATCAGCGGCGCGGCCTCCGCGTTGTCAAATCCCTGGGGGACACGGTAGGCGAACGCCTCCGGGACCACGAAATACTCGGCGAATCCGCCGTCAGCGGAGTAACCGGTAAAGCGGGCGCTTTGGCAGAGATTCTCCTGTCCCCGCTTGCAGAAGCCGCAATTCCCGCAGGTGGAGTACAGCCACGCTGCGCCCGCTGTGTCGCCCTCACGGAACCTTTTTGTCCCCTCCCCGACCTCATCAACCACACCGATAATCTCATGTCCGGGAATCAGCGGAAGCTTTGGGAGGGCAAGGTCACCTTCGATAACATGAAGATCCGTGTGGCATACTCCGCAGACACGGATACGCAGTCGCACCTCGCCTGCGGCAGGGTGCGGGTCGGGGAGCTCCCGCAGAGTCAGGGGATTGTCCTCCGCCGGTCCTGTCTTCTCAAGCACCATCGCTTTCACACTTACACCTCCTTCTCGTCAACATGCAGCAGTTATTCGAGCCCGGCGCTTTCAAGTCCTCGTCTCATGAACCTTTCGCTGCGGCAAGGTGAGGCGATGTCCAAGGGGAATCGTAACATCAAACTCAACCGAATGAGGTGACCGAGCATGGCAGCCCATCTTCTTGCCGGGGTCTCGACGGCCAACATCACACCACCTGTCGGAACGTGGCTTTGCGGGTTTGCGGGCCGCCCCACGGGCGCAATCGGGGTCCACGACGAATTGCACGCGAAGGCGCTTGTCCTGGACGACGCTGACACGGTGCTGGCGCTGGTAACCAGCGACCTTATATCATTCCGCAAGAACATGGTCAGTGAAATTCGGGAGATGATTCAGACCCAGATCGGTCTTCCGCCCGAGCACGTAATGTTGACCGCAAGCCATACCCACTCCGGCCCGGTCACCGCACGCCTTCACGCAATGGGCGCGCCTGATGCGGCTTACCTCGAGGTGCTCACTCGCAAGGTGGCGGGGTTGGTGCGCGTGGCATACGAGTCTCGCCAGCCGGCGAAGCTCGGCTTCGGCATCGGGCCAGTCCGGATCGGCATCAACCGCCGCCAGAGGGCTGGCGAGGGTATGAAGCTCGGGCGTAACCCGCAGGGGCCGATTGACCCGCATGTGTATGTGCTGCGCGTGGATTTTGACGCTCCCCATCCGCAAGTCATCCTGTTCAACCACGCCGCACACGCAGTGACCCTCGGCAGCAGCAATCTGCTCATCTCCGCCGACTACCCGGGTGCCGCTCAGCGGGTCATCGAGCAGGTGGAGCCTGGGGCGATAGCGATGTTCGCCCAGGGATGCTGCGGCAATATCAACAGCGACCCGGTCGGAGGCACGTTCGAGGACGTCCGTCGCCTGGGGACAATCCTCGGCGGCGCCGCCGTCGCCACAGCCGAGGCAATCAAGACATCGGCTGATGTGCGGCTGCGGGCGCTTGCCAAGACGATTGAACTGCCGACACAGAACCCACCGCCTCTGGAAGAAATTGAGGCGGAGGCGGCTGTGCACCGTGAGAACCTGGAAAAGGCGAAGGCAGAGGGGGCGCGCGAGGGCGTTTTGATGATGCACCGGGGCCTGCTTGACTGGGCGGAGTGGGTCACCAGCCTCGCCCGCGAGGGCGCAACGGGGCCACCGGTTCCCTTCGACATCCAGGCATTCGCTATCGGCGATGCGGCGATTGTGGCTCTGTCAGGGGAGGTGTTTATCGAGATAGCGCAGGCCATCCAAGAGCAATCTGCATTTGACCCGACGCTCGTATTCGGCTACACCAACGGTTGTTCGGGGTACATCTGGCCCAAAGAGGTCTTCGATGAAGGCGGTTATGAGCCGCTGCATTCGATTAAATACTACGGGACGCTTCCTCTGCAGCCCGGGACAGGAGAAATGGTCTCGCAGACAGCCGCCGAATTGTTGAGCGCTTTGGCGGCACAGAGAGCCTGATTATCTAACATAAATCGGATAGTGTATCGGGATACCCCAGTTACCGGCGCCGTCCTTTGCGCGCAGGTGGAAGAAGTGCAGGCCGGGTGCAAGGCCGTTGAACACCGCCTGGGTGCGCAGTCCCTCCCCCTGTTCATCGGGAACGTAAGCGGCATCATCATTGAGTGCGTAGCTGTAGTCCACAATCCCCGTTGTGTCGGTCGCACGCCAGGCGAGTGCAGCCTTTGGACCACCAGGCCGCGCGATGACGAAGTTATCAATGTTGAACATGGCATTTGCCGAGTTGGTCAGCTTGCGCCGGTCCGTCATGAGCAACGTGGTAACGCGGAAGCTGCTGGGGCGTCTGATTGCACGCCTCAGCACCTCGAGTAGATTGAACTCAGCGTGGTGCCATTGATTATCTGCACGGACATTGGGCACTATCCCGTGCACGTTCCCGTCGTTGTCCGTGAAGCGGATGTTCGCCCACGTGCCGCTGCAAAGGGCGGTGAAGTCCACATGGACCCCAGGCCCAATCTTATAGTCGAATGCGACAATCGGGTACTTCGCCGCATCGAAGGGGGTCTGGCGGACATAACAACTCATCGCTCCGCCGGCTCGCGAATTGCGAATACGAACGCTGGCCCGACCGCTGGCGGCCGTGGTTTCATCCCGCTCGACGACTCCACCGGCTTTCCCATACGACTTCCACTCTCCGAGGTCGTTTTCGAACGTGTCAACCGGCAGCGCCGGATGGGTGTCCGACTGCAAGCGTGCTATAACCGGCGGCACTTGGTCCTGTGAGTAGTCCATTACCCAGCTCCACCGCGGCTTTGCATCCACGGCATTGCCAGCGTAATCATTGGCCGACTTCAGCTCCACGGTGATTGTCTGCCCGTCCTGAAATACTACAGGCTTCGGCGCAACCTTCTCGCAGTTCCACGTGAGAACCCCCGCTCGGGAGTCGTACTTGAGGCCTGCGTTCTGAACTGTGTACGGCTTCCCGGCAACCACAAGCACAATGCTTCCCGGGTCCACGCCCGCTATACCGGTATCGCGCAGCGGTACAACAATCTCACTTTGAGCAGCCTTGACGCCATCGGCAGGCCGATACTGACTCACGACAGGGCTGTCGGCGTCAAGAAATAGCCTCTGATGGGTGGTCTCGCTCCAGTTTCCAGCACCGTCCCGCGCCCGGACATGCACGTAGACCTGGCCGCTGGGGACCGGCGCAAGCGTAACCTGCTTGTCGGTGAACCTCGGTTCCGCAGGCACGGCGGTGTTCGGGGATGTGTCAACGATGCAGTTGAAGGCATCAACACCGCTGACATCATTACAGTCGAGTGTCAGCTTCAGGCCTCCCTGGGACGAGACGACCGGAATGATTGTGAAGTTGTCAATGTTGTAGGATGCGCCTCTGGCGGTGCCCCGCCATCCGTTGGATGTTCCGTCCTGCAATATAAAGTGTTTGACCAGGTATCCTGGGGCTTTCGGGTTTTCCTGCGCCAGCAATCGGTACAGGTCAAACTCCACGTGGTGCCACTTGCCGTCTCTAACCGGCTTCCCGGCACTCCCGATGGGCGGCCCGAACTGAGTGTTGTTCACGTCGGCAAATGCGATGGTGTGCCACCGCCCATTGACGTACACCTCAAAGTCGGCGCGGATTTGCTTGCCCATCCGATAATCGAAGCTGACGAGGCGGTACTTGCCCGCGTCGAACGGGGACTTACGCACATAGGCTCCAAAACCACCGCCGAAATTATCATTGGTCAACCTCAAACTGTATCTGCCGGAGGCCGCCGTGCGAGCATCCTGTGATACCAGTGCCCCCTGCCCACCGCCGTAATTAGCCCACTCATCGAGTCCGTTCTCGAACGTGCCGTCGCACAGGGAGCCAGCAACGACGTCATCACCACTCCCAACGAGAACCTTCGGGGGAGGCGGCGGGGTCTTGTCCAATGCGTGACTGACCTCGAATGACCACCGAGGGCCGGGGGAAGTCACGTTCCCGAGCCGGTCCGCAACCGAATCTATGGACACAACCACCTTTTGACCGTCCTTGAAAATCTGACCCGCCGCCGCTGGATCGAACTTCAACAGATTTCGCTCTGGATCGTAGGAAAGTCCGGGAGAACCAAGAGCATACTTCTTACCATTGACCATCATGCCCAGGCTGTCAAGGTCCACGCCGGCGCCATCGTCAACAATCCTCGCGGCAATCAGCTCCCCGCTGGCTTTGCTGCCAGGGGCAGGCGTCAAATCGGTGACAATCGGCCCCGCGGTGTCCACAAACACGCGGTAATGTGCGGTCGGGCACCATCGACCGTCTGCAGCCCGAGCGCGTACATGAAAATAATGGACGCCCGGCGCAAGCCCCGAGAGCGCCACGGTGTCTTGAGAACCCTCCGGGGTCTTGTCGGCCTCTGTAAGCGGGTTATCGCTGACCTTGAAACTGTATGCTGTGGCAGGGACCCCAGTTGCGTTTACCCACTTAATGGTGGCGTCACTCCCCCCTCCGCCCGACAGCATGAAATTATCTACATACCAGGTGCACAGCGCAGGATTACCTCCAAAGCCCGCTTGCAGGTAGTCCTCGTTGCTGAGAACTCCCACGAAAATCCCGCTGACGGGGAAGCTCCTGGCATTCGGCTGCTTCTGCTGCAACAAGCCCAGCAGGTTCACTTCGGCATGATGCCACCGGTCGTCCGCGACAACTCCCTCGATTCTCCCGAGCGGCAACGCGGCCGGACTGCGTGCATCAGGGGCCGTGAACACCAGTTCCCACAGCTTCCCTCCGGACTGCACGAAGAAGTTGACTCGCGCCTGTTCAGGAACGCGGTAGTCGAAGCTCAGATGGGGAAGCTCTGCGGCATCGAAAGCGGCCTTAAGCACCACAGCCCCGAACGTACCGCCTGCGTCGCTTTCGAAGTCATTCAAAACACACGGATGTGTGGGCGACGAGAGCCTGAGAATCGGCATCTCTTTGTCCGGACGAACCGGCTCGGTCACATAGGTGACAGGTTCGCGGCTCGTCACCTCGTGCTCGTAGTAGATTTTCACCCTGGGTATGACTATGCCGTTGTCAAACGTCCACAAGGCGATGCGTCCCTGCTCCAGCGGCTGCGGATCGTCATACTCAAGCACCAGTTTCTTGTCCAGGAATAGCTGCAAGTGGCCGCCGCGCTTGCGTATATTGATGTTCCACCACTTGTGGTGAAGCTCAAGAGACCCCGGGAAGCTGTCGGCCATGGACGGTAACAACGCATCAATGGAGTTGGTCTCGGCAACGACCTTGCCCTTGCGCAGAATCCGCGTCCATTCGTTGTGCCAGCCTCCGACGATGAAACTGTAGCCGCTGTCGAGATTCCGTCCGTCGCCGCAAATGGTAATATTGAGGTTGCTCGGAGTCTTGTAGCCGTTGAGCGGTCCGATGCCGTGCCAGAAGCTCATGTAGGCATCAACGGTGATATCGCCTGCGAATTCGCGCTTGTTCCATGTGACCGCGGCCAAGTCGCTCATACCGCCGAACCAGGTCCACTCCGGAGTGCAGGCCCAACGGCTGACAATCGCCCAGTGCCCCGTTTCCGTAATCCAGTCGGACGCAGCTTCGGTGAAGGTATAGTCATAGAGATGGTCGCTGCGGATGCGCACGTCATCCAATGGGACATCAATACCCTCAAACTTCAGGCCGATGAACCGCGGCTTGAGCTCCTCACGCACAGGCTCGGGCGGCTCATAGAGTGCCGACAGCGCTTCCCTGGCCTGGGAATTGTTACTATCCAGTTCAACGACCTTCTCGTATGCAGCACGCGCCTGCTTGGGCTGACTCATTGCCTCATACACTCGTCCCAGCCACAGCCAGCTCTGGACGGACTCCGGCTTGTGGTTCACCACATATAGCAGTTCGGT
>JALGUK010000585.1 GCA_029820875.1 Candidatus Zipacnadia bacterium | reverse complement strand
TCCTGCGTACACGGAGCGGCTCTTATGAGCTGATAGACTTCAAGACAGGCCACCCGGACGACTTCGGAGAGTCAGATGCCAGTCACCTGCAACTGCGTATCTATGCTTTTGCCGTGCACCAATTGTTTGGCGGATGGCCGACCATGGTAACGCTTGTCTTCCCTCAAGAAAGGCGTGAAATCGCGGTCTCTTGCTCCCGGAACGAACACGAGATTTCGCAAACAGTGGTGCAGCTCCTACACAAAGCTCGACTCGGGGATGACACGCCTCTCCCTGGGCCCCATTGCCGCCAGTGTGGATACGTGCAACTGCTGTGTCCCCAAGGGCGTCGGTGGATGCACGAGCATGAGGGTCAGGGGGCGGAATGAACACTTTCTACCGTGGTTCCCCTCGTCGAGGGGCCGTAATGCCGTACTTCTTCATGCGATAGAGAAACGTCTTGCGGGTTAGCCCGACAAGTTTTGCAGCCTGGGTCTGGTTCCCCCTCGTCTTTTCGAGGGCTGCCCGGATAATACCGCTTTCGACCTCGTCCATTTTCAGGCCGTCCTCGGGAATCTGCACTCCTACGGGCAGGCCCGTGACTCCCGCGCGGATTTCTGGCGGCAAGTCCCGAAGCTGAATGAGCTTTCCGCGGCCCAGGATGACGGCACGCTCAATAACGCTCTCCAGCTCACGCACGTTTCCAGGCCATGAATAGGTAGTCAAAATATCCATTGCCTCGTCATCAACGCCCTCTGTTCCCTGTCCCAGTCGCCGGGCAAACCTTTCAGTAACACCGCCGCAAGCAGCGGGATGTCACTCCGCCTGCTCCGCAAAGGAGGCAGGAAAATCGGGAGGGTATTGAGGCGGTAGTACAAATCCTGCCTGAACAAACCCGACTTCGCGGCATCCGCGAGTCCGCCGGTGCTTGTGCAGATTACACGCACATCCATCGGGCTGGCCGTCGCCGCCGACTCGTATGTAACCCGGCCGCTTTCGAGCAGTTGCAGCAAGGCGGACTGCGCAGCCGGAGGGGCTACGTCCACGTCAACGATTAAAACGGTCCCGCGGTGAGCGCGACTGAACGCAGCCAGCAATTCAGTGCCGATGGATGGCGCGCGCAAAAAGTCGTTTTCCCGTCCCGACCTCGCCGGTGAGCACGACAGGCGAGTCTGTCCGTGCCGCGCGCTCGGCAATCTCGAGAGCCTTCTGCATGGGGGGACTCAGCCCGACGATGCCATCAAACCTAAAACGCTCATCGTGTTCAGCCTCCAACGTCAGCAGGCGATGCGTCAGTTGTCGCTGTTCAAGCGCTCTGGTGACTGCATGTCGCAGTAGATGGGGATTTACCGGCTTGAGTACCCACGCCTTCACCATCTCCCCCGCTGCATCCACTGCCGTCTCCGCTTCAGAAGGGTCTATCGCCGCAACGGCTGCAATTCCTGGACAACGCTCCTGCCCTTCCCTGAGAATCTCCACGGCCTGCTCATCCCCGATGCCCCAATCCAGCACGATGCCGTCGGCATCCTGGTTGAAAAGCCTGTCAAGCGCCTCCTCGGGGCCTGAACACGGGACTACGCGGTAGCCTGCTCCCAGCAAGGGCGCCGCAAGAACCTCCTGAGCTTCGCTATCGCCCGCAACGATGAGGATTGTCGCCACTTGCGTGTTCATCTCCATCCCGTTATTGCCGAACGCACGCAAGATGGATCGATTGCTCCGTTTCCATAATAGTATAGCGGCACCCATCAGGCGTGTCAAAGCGAGGATAGCCGTGGTGGATGCCCAAGTCATGGGAGGAGACACGAAAGTGACGGCTGCACATGTATAATGCGCTCTACCGTTCAGTGTTTGGAAGCCGCAAAATACTCACACTTGACCTCTGCGTCCAGAACCTTGGCCGCCTCGGCAGTCTCAATGCGCGCTATGAGGTGATGCAAGCCCGGGGCGGGCGTCCACGGATGCCGAAGCAATATGCGGTCCGTGCGGCGGTCATCACCGGCAGGAACCTCTGCCACCTCAAAACCGCCAATCCGCCGGCCCTCGTCCAGGAGCACAACCCGCACAGGCCCCGAGTCCATCCCGCCGATGTTGCTGATGGTACTCGAAGCAGAGCCGATCCACGAACTGTTCGTCGGCGGTCCCCTTCGCCCGCTGCGCCTCCGTTGCGTCTTTCGGAATCAATCCACCGAATATCCCAAACCCCCGCATCTCAGGCCACCGCCGCCTAAGGTGTCGAATAACCTGCTCAAGCTCACCACGATTGAATGTCTCCGGGCGCAGGTCCACCGATGTGATACATTTCGCCCCTGGGGTCCCGCTTGCGGTAAGAAGGTCCACTTCCCGCGCGGCCTGCATCTTCATATCCAGAAAATCGTATGCATTGTCCGTCTGCAGACCCTTGGGTGCCCAGTAAAAGCAATAAGACTCGAGCACGACCAGGTCCGCCGCATTTCGATACAGCGCTGCCTGCTCCGGGTAAAAGGCCCCGGAATGCCATGCGAGCACGTAGTTTTCCGGATGCGCCTGCTTGGTCCTCAGCAGACCACGTAGAGCCGCCTCATGACGCGCGATGTTCTTCGCCAGTGGATAGTAGCCGAATTCGTCAATGGCAATCCCAGGGCAGTCACCGGCATCGGAATAGGACTTGAAGAAGTCCTCTTCCGTGGGATTCCCGGGCATGTTGTATCCGCCCCACTTCCAAGCGAGGGGCATCACCCCGCGCTCGCGCCAGCGCTTGATGTTCCCCTGGTTTATGCCGCCCGCCCATATGTTGGCCCAGCGCAAGTAAGTCCGTTCGCTGAACCAGGGGAACATCGGCAGG
>JALGUK010000584.1 GCA_029820875.1 Candidatus Zipacnadia bacterium | reverse complement strand
CCTCCCCAGAAGGTGACATTATCGTCCCACAGGGCGCGTGTTTCAGCCACGTCAATGGAGGTCATCGGTTTAGGAGTCAATGCCTCGACCACGTGCACGTCGGACTCCATCAGAAGCCTGAGAAGCTCCCGCATGTTCCCATCCCCGTGCACGGCCATCAGCTTCCCGCCCGCCTCCAGCGTCCGTCGGCTCTCTGCGGCCAAGCGGATAATCTCCCGCTGCTGTGCCAGGATAGCCTCGTGAGCGCGCAGAACCTTGTCCGGGTTGTCCGCCATCTCGTAAAAGAATGTCTCGTAGCCCATGTAAACATGCGGCAGTTGGTGCATCGGCGCCCAGCCGGACCACGGGAGGGCAATCCCGTCCTCGCCGATTTCGTCCTTGAACCGGGCATACGCTTCGTAATTCTCGACTATCCGGGCGTCCTCGAGAATAAACTGGAAGGCGTCGTAGTCGGCGGGAGTCTTGAAGAGGTGCTCGACCTGCATACCCGTGACATCGGTGTCAATCAGCTCTTCAGAGAGGACGTGCCGGGTCCACAGGGTCCCGTAGGGGGTCTCGTATTCCACCCGCGGGTCCTTGCTGTGGGGGTCCTTGCGCACCTTCACCTTGTCGTACTCAATGCGGTAAAAGGAGATGTCCCATGCGCCGAAGCCGAAGACGCCGATGTCCAGGTCGCGCTGGAAACGTTCCGCGGTTTGCGTGATAGTTGTACCACAGGTCCATCCGGCCGATGAACGGCAGACGGTCGGTCGGTTCGCCGCGTATTGCGGCAAGGGCTCGCTGGCGGTGAGTCATCGGCGCCACCATCCTTCGAGTTTGAAGACATCTTCGCCAACAGACGTGCTCTCTCCTCGGGCCGCGGGGTATTCACCATGTTGCGCCTGGTGATGGTAAACGAGGAATTTTCCTATGCTTAGAGAATCTACGCGAGAAACATCGGCGTTAGTGCACTGCGAGACATTCGGGAGGAAGAAAATGGGACACGAAGCCGTCACCGTGGGACTCGGCGTGACAGGGTGGGTCATCATTGCCACGTGACAGGGTGGGTCATCATTGCCACTTACATGACGGCGGTTGTGGTGCTGGGGAGCCTCTTTGCCAAGGGGCAGGAGAAGGTATCGGACTTTTTCCTGGCTGGCCGGAGCATGGGATGGCTTCCGGTCGCGGTTTCGATTGTCGCGACGGACCTTAGCGCCATAAGTTACATCGGATGTCCCTCGTGGATCTACAAGGAGGATACGCGGAAGGCGTTCGACCTTCTTGCGATTCCGCTGCTGTGGGCCATAGGGGCGACGGTTTTTCTCAGCCTCTTCTACAGGCTTAAGTTGTATACCGCCTACGAGTTCCTGGAGCGGCGTTTTCACATCTCAATCCGTTCGGCGACCAGCTTCCTGTTCATGCTCACCCGCGGGTCGTGGCTGTGTATGGCCCTGTTCGGGGCTTCATTCACCCTGAGCGTGGGCGCGATTGCCGCCCTGATTGTGGCTGTCGGGCTGGTTCCGGGCGGAGTAGGGCAGATATGGGAGGTGGCCCTCGAGCACGGGAAGCTGCGCGTTCCGGACTTCAGTTTTGATCCCCAAGAGATGATTACCTGGTGGACGCTTCTTTTCGGAGGCATCATCCTCACTATCTCCTACTTCACTACCGACCAGCTCATCCTCCAGCGCGCGTTCAGCGCCAAGTCCAGGCGCGATTCGGTCCTCTCGGGCGTGGCGACAGGGCTGCTGTCGGTGCCCACTGCTCTATTGCTTTACATAGTCGGCATCGCCTTGTATTCACTGTACATGATTGAGCCGGCGCGCAACGCCGCCCTGCTGGCGCTGAAGGCGAAGGGAATCACCGAGCCTGCGGACGCGCTCCTGCCCCATTTCATCGCCACGAGCCTCCATCCCGCCCTCGCAGGCCTGATTGTCGCCGGAATCTTCGCCGCCACGATGTCGAGCATGGATTCCGGGATTAATTCCCTCACCACCGTCTGCGTCATGGACTTCTACCGCCGCTTCTTCCACAAGCCGACCAAGACCGAGGGGCATTACCTACGGGTGTCGCGGTGGGGGACATTGGTCTGGGGTGCCCTCGGGACATTGGGAGCAATCGGCGTCGGGAAACTCAATCTCGGCACAATCCTGCAAAAGGGCGGAGAAATCGCAGGGCCGTTCAGCGGTCCGATGGTGGGGATGTTCGCCCTGGGCGTGCTGACCAGGCGTGCCAACACCGTCGGCTCCCTCACCGGCGGGGGACTTGGGCTGGTTATTGCCCTTGCGGCAAAGCCTTACGTGGCTTTCACCTGGTATGGGACGGTCGGCGTGGTGGCCACTATGCTATTGGGCTACCCAATGAGTTTACTGTGGGATGCGATGGTTCAAATGCGCAGCGCCCGCAAACTGGTGGGCGGAATCAGCGGCGGTGTCATCGGCCTCATGCTGACCTATGGTCTGCACGTCTACGCTTTGCCCTTTGTATGGTTCGTTCCGGTCACGCTATTGATGGTGGCCGCCGGGAGCTTCGGATACGCGCTCCTGTGGACGCGCTTTGAGCACCGGGTGCCGATGGAAAAGGTTGCCGATGGAAAAGGTGACGATGCTCACGATTTACCGCCCGCGCGAGGCCGATGAGGATGCCGAGGCGGCCTCCACGGCGGCCGGGGAGAGCGGGAGCTGAGTCACCGGTATCAAACGCCGGCGGCATCGCGCGCCATCTGGAGCGTCTTTTGCGCCTCGGCCCTGGCCCTCTGTCCGCCGGCCTTGAGTACATCTTGTACGTAGTCCTGGTCCCTCAGAAGCTCCGCCCGGCGATCGCGGTACGGGGCGAAATAGTCCGTGATCAGACCGACAAGTTCCTTCTTGACCTCCCCGTACCCCACTCCGCCCCTGCGGTACCGTTCGGCCATCTCCTCAGCGCGGTCGGGGGGCGCAAAGAGCCTGTAGAGAGCGTACAGGTTGTCTTGTTCGGGGTCCTTCGGCTCCTCAATCGGGCGTGAATCGGTCTTGATGCTCATTACCTTCTTCTTTATCTGCGATGGCTCTTCGAAGATGAGGATTGTGTTGTTGTAGCTCTTGGACATTTTGCGCCCGTCAATGCCCGGGACCACG
>JALGUK010000090.1 GCA_029820875.1 Candidatus Zipacnadia bacterium | reverse complement strand
TATGACGATGGCGTTATCCACGACCATTCCGATGGCGACGATCAGGGCAAACAACGTCATCATGTTAATGGAGTAGTCCATCAGGTACATCGCCGCGCCGGCGGCAATCAAGGAAAAGGGAATCGTCAGGGCGATGATCAGCGTCCCCCGCCACTGCCGCAGGAAGATCAAGACCGCAAGCATGGCAAGCAAACCGCCGAGAATCAGCGTCTGCACGAGATCCCTGACCATCAGCTCGATATCTTCGGATGAATCCATGACGTTGACGATGTGCACGTCCGGCGGCAGGTGTTTCATCAGCGACGGCAGCGCCGCCTTGACCGCCCGCGCCACCCGGACCGTATTGGCCTCGGACTGCTTCCGCACGAGGAGTATGGCACCCGGTTTACCGTTGACGTTGACAAAAAGTTCGCGTTCCTTAAAACCGAAACTTGCGTGCCCCAGGTCACGCAGGCGAACAATCATGTTGTTGGTGGCACGGACCACGATGTCGTTCATCGGCTCGACCGACTTGAACTCGCCCGGCACACGGGGCATGTAATCCGTATCTCCCATCTTGATGCTGCCCGCCGAGGTCTCCCGGTTTTCACGAGCGATGACGCGCACCACGTCTTCGGGTGTGAGCCCGTACGAGGCCAGTCTCTCGCGGTCCAGGTCCACGTTCACCTGTCGTTGCAGCGGGGTAATCACCTCCACCGCCCCCACTCCCGAGATGCTCTCCAGCGGAGTGGCCACCTCGTCATCAAGGATATCTTCGAGATCCGCGTAGGATTGCCGGGCGAAAACGCCGTAAACGAGGATGGGAAACTGGCTAATGTCGAGCTTGAATACCCGGGAGCGGTCGGCCTCTTCCGGGATCTCACGCTGAGCCATGTCGATCGCGTCGCGCACGTCGTTGGCCCGCGTGTCCAGATCGGTTTGCCATTCGAACTGGAGGACGATGTAGGAAATTCCTTCCATGCTCGTGGATGTAATGTGCTTCAGGTCCTCCACCGTCGCGAGCCTTTTCTCGAGGACACGGGTGATCTTCTCTTCTACCTCCTCCGGACTGGCACCCTCGTAGGGCGTCACCACCGTGATGGAGGGGATGTCCATATCCGGTAGAAGGTCGATCGGCATCTGAACGAAGCAGAACGCCCCTACCAGGATGACGCCGAGGAACAGCATCAATGCCGTAATCGGACGGCGAACTGACATTTCGGGAAGGTTCATCGCAAATCTACCTCCTGCGGCTCGACGGCTGCCCCGTCCCGCAGCATTTCCTTGCCTCTTACGACCACGATTTCGCCGGCTTGCAGCCCGTCGAGAACCTCGTTCCAGTGTCCTTCCTCAAGACCGATTCGAACCTTTCTCAGGCGAGCCTCGCCCTCCTTGACGACATAGACGCGCGTCCCATCCTCGAACGCCAGCAAGGCCTCATCAGGAACAATGGGGACCTTGTTATGCTCATCGAGTATCAACTTGATGCGCGCGTACATACCCGGCTTGAGACGACCATCGCCGTTGGGAACGCGAATCGTCACGGCCACCGTCCGGGTAGCTCTGTCCAGTTCCGGTCTGAGCCGCGAAATGAAGCCTGAGAATTTCTCCTGAGGATAGGCGTCCACCTCCACTTCCGCGCGAGTCTTGCCGATCTTGAGTTTCGGATAGTGCCGGTCGGCAACGCCACCCGTTATTTCCACCTCGTGAATATCGATGAGCCTGAACAAAGGCATCGTCGGCCCAACAAACGCTCCCTCGTCAACGTACTTTCGACTGACCACCCCGGAGAAGGGCGCTTCGATCGTGGCTTTGTCGAGGTTCACCTTGGCTTGTTCGAGGGCCGCCTCGGCCTGCTTGACCTGGGCCTGGGCGAGCTCGAATTCCGCCTGCGCCCGCTCGAAGGCCGTCACCACCTTATCCAGTTGTTGCTGAGTTCCCGCTCCCTCCGCGACAAGTCGCGTCCAGCGGTCCTTCTCGCGGCGAGCGTCGCGCAGGTTCACCTTCGCCCTCTCGAAGGCCGCTTTGGCCACCGCCACAGCCGCCTCAGCGGTGGCCACGGCTGTTTCGTAACGGTCGCGCTCGATGACGGCGACTACATCTCCTTTGCGGACGTTTACTCCTTCTTCAACCGGTGTCCCGTCAGGCAGCCGCATGCGCTCCAGACGACCACTCACCTCCGGGGTGACGTCAACAGCATTCAACGCGCGTACTTCACCCGTTGTCCACAGGCTCTGGGTTACCTTGCCCAGCCGAACGGGCACAACCCCTACCTTGACTGGGCCGGTTATCTCCTGCCGCTCGATAGGCTTGCTTTGCCGCTGTACGTAACGGTAGGCAAACGCTGCCGCAACGATTATGGCCGCGGTCCCGATGGTTGTTATGATGACTTTCAAGATACGCTTCATTTGTTGGTCACTCCTTCCAGATCAGGCATCAACTGCGTGGTCGCATCGGGCCCAGTTTCCGGGATGGCTTTTTCAGGTGCTGGTTGGTTTGTTTGTTGAAACTCCTCGATCCTCCCCGGCTCCACTGGAGATTCCTTGGGCACTGTCCGGTCGCCTGCTCGCGGCCCGAGAATGCCCATCGCCCGTTGCAATTGCAGCCGAGCAATCGTGTGTGAGTAGATCGCCTGGTAATACAGGCCCTGAGCGCGGGTTAAGGCCGCACGGGCATCGACTACCTCGACTTCAGTGTTCACGCCCTCCCGGTAGCCGACCTCCGCCAGCCGAAGGCCCTCTTGGGCACGCTGGAGATTGAGTCGTTGAGATTCTACAAACTCCTCGGCGTCGCGCAGACTCAACAGGGCTTGCTGGATTTCCAGGAGCGCCCGTTCCTCGGTGTCCAGGAGTTCCACTTGGCATTTCCTGAGCGTCGCCTTTTCCTTGATAAGCTGACCCTTGCGCCGGAGCCCGTCAAAGATCGGCATCACGAGCTGGACGCCAGCCGTCCACTGCCGTCCCCACTCATCCATCGATGTGTGTGGGTCCGGCCGTGCCCAGCCCTGAGTGAAAACGGCGTCAACCTTGGGCCAGTACTGACTTTCGGCGATACGAACCGCTTCTTGCTGAAGACGCACACCCAACTCGGCCGCATATAGGTCCGGTCGGTTCAAGTGAGCGATGCGCACCGCCTCCTCAAGGATTGGCTTTACCGGCTCGTAGGAAAGCTCGTCAACCAATTGTACTTCAGTTTCCTGTGAGACACCCATTGCCTTCAGCAACCTGGTCTTGGCCAGGTGCAGCCGATTCTGCTGCTGGATCATCTCCGCCCTGAAATTGGAGACATCCACCTCCGCGCGGAGGACATCAAAACGCGAGGCCACGCCCTGCGAGAACTTCGCTTGGACGTCTTTAAGGTGCGCTTCGGCTGAGACCACGGCATCGTGGTTGACGTTGTAGAGCTGTTGTGCTAGCAGCACATCGTAGTAGCTCTTCGCTACCTCGAAGATGGTTGCCTGAATCTGCCCGCGAACCGTTTCATCGGTCAGATATGAAAATATCCGTGCCGCTCGAATGGCCGCACTGATTGCCCCACCGCGGAAGACCGGCTGGCGTACCTCCAGGCCGACCGAGTAATTGTTCAAAGCTCCTATAGTGACTTTTCTGCCGCCAACATTGAAGCCACGCAGCTCATCCTGGCGAGTGTAATCGGCTACAACCGACACGTTGGGCAGGGCTTCGGAGTAAGACTCGATCACACGCCCCCGGGCGACCTCCTTGTCCTGAAGCACGGCCTGGAGAGTCTTGTTGTATAGCAATGCCACCTTGATAGCATCCTGAAGGGTCAACTTGCCCTTGACGACGGGCAAAGCCCCTTCTTCCGCCGACCCAGTCCTCTGCCACCTCTCATAAGCAGCCTGGCGGCTGGAGCGAACATCACGGTACAAAGGCTGGTCACCAATGCATCCCCCCGCCAGTGTGCACAGAAGCACGCAGGTAGCTACGATTGATATATGATGCCATCCACGCTCGGGTAACCGACGGTTCACGAAGATAGCCCACGCTTTTGAGTTGGTCGGTCGCATCGAGACGTCACAAGCAGTCATTGTAGCCCCTTCTCAAGACGCCGCTTTATCCGCCCCAGAAACTCCCGTTTCATCTTTTCCACGCGAACTGCCAGCGGTTCCGTTGACCTCCGCTTCGACCAGTACACGATAAAGGCATTAATAATACCCTCCAGGCAGAGCGTCAGGTACAACGGGTCGGTTTCATCGAACACGCCTTGGGAAACACCGCGCCGGAATATGTCGGTCACGGAATCCAAGTACCGCTCATATGCCCCCGAAATTCTGGTTGGTAAAGCCCGTGATAGGTCCAACCGGCTGCTGGGTACGGTTTCAAATAAGACGCGAAAGAAACCCTGATGATTTTCAAAGTGTGTCAATCGCAATTCAATCAGCGAAGCAATAGCTTGCTCGGGATCTTCCTTGCTAAGTACCTTTTCCTCGAACTGTATCATAAAGTCTTCGACTATCCTCTCAATGACGCGAGCATAAAGATCATCCTTTCCCTCAAAGAAATTGTAAAGCGTGCCGACCGCAAACTCTGCCTCTTGGGCGATCTTCTCGACCGTCGCGCCGTGGTAGCCCTCACGAACGAAGACCCGCTCCGCCGCCTCAAGAAGCTCCTGTCGGTGTGCCTCGCGTTCCCGTTCCCTTCGGCTAAGTTTCGTATCCTTACCACCCATTGTCTTTTACTTTCCTGCAATACATATTCATACAGTATAACAAATGTTCACCAAATGAGCAACAGCTCACCAAAAATTTTTCGCCGGCCGACGATCTGTAACCCTTCCGGGTTTCCACGCAGGTAAAGGCCTTCCGCCGAGTGAAACTGGAAAAACCGGAATCCTCCGCAGGCGGAATTGAGTCGTTACAACTCGATCAGCTGCACGGGCGGGTCGCCCGAACCATCAAAAAATGCAAAACAGAAAAGGCCGAGGCATCGGCCAAATCACAAAGGCGCAAAGGAAAAACACCGGTTGACAAACTGATGAGATATGTTGCGGATCGCTGGTGGATGGATTACATTACTATAAACCGCACAGCAGCTTGGATTATATGTCACTGGCAGCATTGGCGACTAATTGTCTTGAGCGAGGCTCCGGTACCCTCCGCCTTACCCAAGACAGGTATAATGAGTGTGAAATAATCTCATAACAACTGGTACAAGAGATGGGGGCAGCCCAACTGATGGCCCGGTTGTAATTCGTATTGGGGTTTTAAGGAATGCACTATGAAATTGAGTTTATTTGAAAAGATCCCTTCAAGAATTGATCGGCGTAGTTTCTTGAAGTACTGCGCGGCAAGCGGTCTCTTGGCCGGAGCGGGATGGGCGGTAGAAAAGAAACGTAATAAGCGCCCCAACATTGTTCTGATTTTGGCAGACGATCTGGGGGCCGTTGATACGTCGCTGGGAGGAAGCAGTCTTTACCCAACACCGAATCTGAGGCGATTAGCCGCACGGGGGATGCAGTTTACGAATGCCTATAGCGCTAGTCCATTGTGTTCTCCGACACGGGCGAGCATAATGACAGGTCAGAATCCTGCACGGACGGGAATTACGAATCCGTCGTGCCACTTAGCTAAGGTGGTACTAAAGCCCTCGGTGTCTAAGAGGGCAAATCCTCGCTATCGGCAGTGCACAACGCAGAGCGTTACCAGGCTCTCGAGAGAACACTACACGCTCGCAGAGGCATTAAATGACGCCGGCTATGTCACGGGGCATTTTGGCAAGTGGCACCTGGGGCGCAAGCCCTATACACCACTGGAGCACGGATTCGATGTGGACGTTCCGCACTGGCCCGGACCCGGTCCGGCAGGCAGTTACGTGGCACCGTGGAAGTTCCCCTCGTTCAAGGAACGTTATCCAAAAGAGCATATCGAGGATAGGATGGGCGATGAGGCGGTGGCTTTTATGGAGAAGAACAAGGACCGCCCCTTCTTCTTGAATTACTGGCAATTCTCCGTGCACGCTCCTTTTGACGCCAAGGCCGAGCTGATCGAGAAATACAAAAAGAGGATCGATCCAAACAATCCTCAGCAGAGCCCTACATATGCAGCGATGGTTCATTCGCTGGACGACAATGTGGGTAAAATCCTCGACGCAATCGATCGGATGGGCATCGCAGATAACACGATTATCATCTTTTATTCGGACAACGGCGGGAACATGTATAATGTGGTTGATGGGACCACACCCACGAGCAATGCGCCGTTTCGCGGCGGCAAGGCTACCATATATGAGGGAGGTATTCGGGTACCGGCAATATTCGTTTGGCCCGGCGTGGTTAAGGGTGGAACAAAAAGTCAGGCCTTGATCCAGAGCGAAGATTTGTATGCGACGATCCTGGAGATGGCGGATGTGCCCGTGCGAGCCGGGCAAGCGGTCGATTCGGTAAGTGCAGTGCCGGCGCTTAAGGGCCGGGACGGACAGAGAAAGGCGGTATATATCTTCTTCCCACACAGGCCGCCGGTGCCGGATTTTCTGGGACCGTCGGTAGCGGTGCGCGAGGGCGACTGGAAGTTGATTCGCATCTTCCATGATGGGCCGGACCAGCGTCATCGTTACGAATTGTATAATCTGAAGGAAGATGTGGGTGAGCGCCACAACCTGGCTGCCAAGTATCCGGAACGCGTCCGCAAAATGGATGCGATGATCGAATCTTTCCTCAAGGATACAGGCGCCGTTGTGCCTGTGCCAAATCCCGAGTACAACCCAAAGCTGGCGTTCAAAGCCGGAGGCTGGAAGTCTGTGGGCTATGTCCATCTTAT
>JALGUK010000089.1 GCA_029820875.1 Candidatus Zipacnadia bacterium | reverse complement strand
TATCCACGTCACACGCAACGACCGTTTCCGTCCCAGCGAGCCGCGGATCAAGGCCGGAGACGTCAATCCGTTCTACGTCCTTAAGCGCACCTCCACCCAGCCCACGTGCCAGGATCTGGCCACCGGCATCGAGAAAACGCACTCCGAGAGCCTGGGCCATTCCGGCCCCTCCATCGGTGGTGGCACTTCCGCCGATGCCGATTATCAGCTTCCGTGCCCCCTCGTCCAGAGCCGCTCTAATCAGCTCTCCCGTGCCGTATGTGGTGGCAAGCAGCGGGTTCCTTTGGGAGGGCGGCACAAGCGGCAACCCCGAAGCGGCAGCCATCTCAATTACAGCGGTTTCACCGTCCCCGAGGATGCCGAATGAGGCATCCACCTCACCCCCTAAAGGCCCACAGACACGCCTGGTGACCAACCGCCCGCGCGTTGCATCCGTAAGCGACTTCGGCCATCGGCACCGCGATTATCTCAGCGTCTGGGACGGCACGAGCAATTCCCAGCCGCATGGCATCGCACACATCGCGGGCGCTGAGCGACCCCTTGAATGAGTCAGGGGCGACGACGATTCTTAACGGCCCATGCTTCGCCACGCTTAGTCGTTTCGCTTCCGTTGGAGAGATTCCCTTTTCGCTGAAGCCCGAACGGCGGCGCAAGGAGCGACCATGTCAGCGCTCCTGGATTGTCTCGTCCACCTTTATCCCGAAGTGCCGGCCGGCCTCTTCGGTAGCGACGAGTACCTGGCTGCCCTGCTGTAGCGAAACAACAGAGATCGGCTCACCGTTGGGAGTAACGAGCCGAACCGTCTCCGCGTTCTGGAGGATAACGGACATCTGTCGGCCCTCCGCCTCCGCCGTCACCAGCAGGAGCGGACGCCGCTCGACCTTTGACCGCCCGACAGACGAAACCTGGGTGTGGCCGTCGGCGGCCACGATGAGCGCGTCATCGCCAGCGCGAAGCTCCGACAGATAGCGCGTCTTGCCGCCGGGCACCCGGACGTAAGCGTGGACGGCCCCCGCGTTGACTCTGAAGGGCCTGGGTTCGACGTAGGGGTTTTCGACGCTCTCGGAATGCACAAGGAAGAGCGCCGCGCTGCTGTTTCCGACCAGCATACCCTCCCCGATACCCATGTTAGTGCAGGTGTCTATGCACACGCGATCCCCCATGCCCACCGGGCGCACCGAAACGACGCTCGCAGGCTGCAGGTCCACTGTCTCGGCCTGGACCTTGACAGCCTGTACAACCCTGCGGATCTCGGCGGGGTCCTCGGCAGCCACCAACACACCGTCCACTCCGGCCTCGAGCACCTGGACGGCGGTCACTGCCTCGTCGGCATTAGCGACCTCAGCGATGATGCGAGCGCCCGCCGCGATGAGATTCTCCAGCGGAATAATAGTCCAGTCCGCAGCTTGGACAATCACTGTTGCGGCCTGCCCGAGGCGGGCGGCGGTAAGCTCGTCTTCCTTGGAGGTAATCTCGACCTCCACAACATCCTCCCCCAACCGCAGGTCCCCGTCGGGAGCGACCGTTTGGATGATACCAAGCTCGCGCACCTCATCCGAATATCCCTCCGGCACGACCACCGCGTCCGCCCCGCTCTCGAGGGCTGTGGTCACGAGCTCCTTGTTCCACGGCACAGCCTTGACCCAGACGCTTTTCAAAACTTATTCCTCCAAAATCTGAATTGCCTCATCCACCGACGCCCCTCGGTGGACGATAGCTGCGATGGCGGCCACGATTTTGTCCGGACGGGAGTGCTGGAATGCGTTGCGGCCGACGGACACGCCGGAACCGCCGGCGTCCATCGCTCCCTTGACCATCTCAAGTACATCCCTGTCGCTGTCGAGCTTCTGGCCGCCAGCAATGACAACCTTGATGCCGCCGGGCCGGTCACCGCCGCAACCCTCGACAACCTCGCGGAACGTCTCGGGACTGCCGGTGTAGTTGACCTTCACGATGTCGGCACCCACTTCGGCGGCCACACGCGCCGCATGTTTGACGACCTTGACATCGAACTCGTCTTCAATCTTGGGACCGCGCGTGTAAACCATCGCGACCAGCGGCATGCCCCAGCTTTCGCAGTCCATCGCCACCTGACCCAAGTCGCACAGCATCTGGCTCTCGTCATCCGCTCCGAGATTGACGTGGACGGAAACGGCATCAGCGCCGTACTTGATAGCCCGCTCGACAGAACTTACAAGAACCTTATGGTTTGGATCCGGACCAAGTGACGTACTGGCGGAAAGGTGAATGATTAAGCCGATGTCCTTTCCGTACCCTCTTCTCCCCAGCAGTGAGCCGCCTGCGTGCAGCAGAACTGCGTTTGCCCCACCGGAGGCAACAAGGTTGACGGCCTCAGGCATATTGACAAGTCCTTTGATGGGACCGACAGTCATACCGTGGTCCATCGGCACGATGACCGTCTTACCTGTCTCCCGGTCGGTGATACGTTCCATGCGGATGTCTCTGCCAATCATAACCGTTGCCCTCCCTCTAATGCAGAAACCCAGTCTGTCCAGGGCTTTATCTGCTTAGATGGTACTTCGCCACCCATGCCTGATATTCCTCGCACCGATTATGATGGTCGTAACTTGACCTGTTGTGCTACACCTGCAGTTTTGGTATACTATGTTGCCGTTTGTCCGCAGCCGCAAATGTGGATGGGAGAAACTGATGCGCACGGAAAGATTCGATTTCCTGGTAGTCGGGAGCGGGGTCGCCGGCCTGTGGACCGCCCTCGGTGCCATACCATACGGCACCGTGGCACTTGTGACCAAGGACCTCCTGCGCGAGAGTAATACTCTCTACGCACAGGGCGGTATCGCCGTGGCATGTTGCCCGGAGGACTCTCCCGAGAAGCACCTGGAGGATACTCTGAGGGTCGGCGGCGGGCTTTGCGATCCGGAGGCCGTACGGATATTGGCGCAGGAGGGACCCAAGCGGGTTGCACAGCTTATTGCCTTGGGCGCACAGTTCGACACATCTGAGGGACGGCTGCACCTTACCCGCGAGGCCGGACATACCCAAAGGCGCATCCTCCATGCCGCCGGCGACGCCACCGGACGCGAAGTGGAGCGGACTCTCATTGAGCAGGTAAGGAGTGTACGCAACATACGCCTCTTCGAGCGTATGCTGATGCTTGACCTTGTCGTGGTGGACGGGCGGTGTCGGGGAGCAATCTGCTTGGACACGTCCCTTAATGAACCAGTCTTCTTTGCCGCTCGCGCCACGGCGCTGGCTACTGGCGGACTTGGCCAGCTTTACCAGACAACTACAAATCCGGTGGTCGCCACGGGGGACGGCCAGGCCGCGGCGTTTCGCGCGGGTGCCGAGTTGGCGGACATGGAGTTTATTCAGTTTCACCCTACTGCCCTGGACGTTCCCGGATATCCGAAATTCCTCATCTCCGAGGCGGTACGCGGTGAGGGGGCGCTGCTTCGCAACATCAACGGAGAACGATTCATGCCCGAGTATCATCCGGATGCGGAATTGGCTCCCAGGGATGTGGTGGCCCGGGCAATTCTGAAGGAGATGCACCGCACCGGCACACAACGAATATTCCTTGACCTCACACAAATGCCTTCCGAACTTCTGGAGTACCGGTTCCCGACCATCGGGGCGCGATGCGTGGAGGAGGGCATTGATATCCGGCACGACCTTATCCCGGTCTGTCCCGCGGCTCACTATGCCATGGGAGGCATTCGCACAGACTTGTGGGGCCGCAGCACACTTCCCGGCTTGTATGCCTGTGGGGAGTGCGCCACCAACGGTGTGCATGGGGCAAACCGTCTCGCGAGCAACTCGATGCTTGAGGGCCTCGTATTCGGAGACCGCTGCGCAAAGGCAATGGCAGACGACACCGAGGGCGAAAGCGTTGAGCATATCGAGGAGCCGGGCCTCGTCGTGCCTGGAGATGTGCCGCAGGGCCGTATACATGAACTGCAGAACAAGGTGCGCGAGATCCTCTCCACGAAGGTTGGACTCGCAAGGTGCAAGGATTCGCTGCGCGAGGCGCTGGCTGAGCTTGGCAAACTTCGCGCGGAGGTCCCTGCGGCGCCGTCCAAATTGCGACCGCTGCGCTGCGCCGCGAGGAAAGCCGGGGGGCGCACTTCCGCACGGACTTTCCGCACCGCGACGACAAGCACTGGCTGAAGCGCATTGTGATGAAAGCCCAGGGCGGCGGTATCGCTGTGGAGTTTGTGGACGTGACGGCTCAGAAGCCCGCGAGCTTGGTTGCCTCCAGTAAGGAGCGTGAGTCCATTGCCAGTGGAGCCTCGTAAAGCCTTTGAAAAATACCGGGGCGTGACTCGTGTCGAGACTGAGAAGCACCTGTCCCATGTTGTGGTTCCGCTTCCCCCGACGGGGGAGAACTTGCGACGGATATTCTCGGCGATAAGCGACGCCAACATCGCCCTGTTCCTTATTAAGCTGCACGAGACGGCCGTGCACATGGCTTTCAGCGACTGGGAAGCGGCGAAAGTGGTTCAGGTTGCGGGTACTCTATGTTGTGAGCCCCGAGTCGTGTCTGCCTGCAGTCTTGTAACGGTCATAGCGGCGGACATGCGGTCCTTGCACGGGATTATGGCGCGCATTATCCGAAGTCTGTATGATAAGAACGTGGAGATACTGGAGATTGACGATGCCTATGACTCCGTGTCATGTCTTATCAAGGACGAACAGCACGATAGCTCCGTTGCAGCGCTGCGTGAAGAGTTCCACCTGGAGGAGTAAGAGAAGACCGTGAGCATTTCGTCTCATCTGCGGATGGAGGTCTGAATCGTGAAGGCACTTGTCATGAAGTTCGGCGGGACCTCCGTGGCCTCTGACAGGGAACGCCACTACGCGGTTGAACACATACTGCGGGCCAAGAACGACGGGTATGCGCCTGTCGTGGTGGTGTCCGCAATGGGCCGAGGACCGGACCCGCGCTATCCCTACGCTACAGACACGCTTTTGGACCTCCTGCGGCAAATGGGGGGAGAGGCCGACCCCCGCAGTAAAGACCTCCTCATGGCCTGCGGTGAAATCATTTCCGCGGTCCTTATGGCCCATTTGATTACCACCTCCACCGGCCTCGATGCAATTCCGTTGACCGGCGGCCAGGCCGGAATCATTACCGACGACCACTTCGGCAACAGCCGCATCTTAGACATTCACCCAGGCTTTGTCCAGCGCTGTCTCGAGGAGGGAAAAATCGTAACCGTCGCAGGCTTCCAGGGCGTGACCGAAACCGAGCCGGATCGGCCGCACGGTGCAATCACAACATTGGGCCGGGGTGGAAGCGACACGACAGCCACGGCCCTGGGGGTGGCGCTTGATGCTGAAGCGGTGGAGATATACACCGATGTGGACGGCGTGATGACGGCTGACCCAAGAATCGTCGGCGAGGACGCCCGAACGCTCCGCACTATTTCTTATGACGAGATTTGCGAGATGGCCCACCAGGGCGCGAAGGTGCTGCATCCAAGGGCCGTGGAGATTGCAATGGAAGGAAACGTCCACCTGCGGGTGCGCAAGACGTGTTCGACATCGCCCGGGACGCTGGTGACCAGCCCTGCTGAGGCCGGTCCGCGTCATGCAAGCGGCGTAACGGGCATTGCTAATTCCGGGCCTGTCCGACAGGCCTGCGTGAATCTCCCCAGCCCCGAGGCGAAACGGGAAATAGAGCCGGTTGTCTACGAGGCGCTCGGCAATGCCTCAATCCCACTTTACTTCGTCTCCGGCAGTCCCTCGCGCATCAGTTTCGTGGTGGAGGCCGACAACGTCGCAAAGGCCTCCGCGGTATTGGACGGCATTGCGATTCCCTCCTCCAAGAACGGCCAAGAACGCCAGAGGTACTGCTACATCCTCACCACCGGCACCGGCAGCCCCCACTTCACCACACAGGCCGACCTCCTGCAGCGCGATCCCGCATTCAAAATGGTTCCGGTGAACATAGAATTCGGCACGAACCGCCGCATCGTCTCACTTATCGGACTGGGGCTTCGTAGTGTCCCGGGTATCATGGCTACCACGGTGGACGTGCTCAACTCACTCAACGTAGAACTGTTCCAGGTAGGCGGTTCGGCCAACGCTCTTTCCTGTCTAATCCATGAAGAGGACATGGAGCAGGTTATCCGCGGCTTGCACTCAGCGTTCAGGTTGGGGGATGAGATACCACCTGAGGCATAACGGCAGTCGTAGGGCGAAAACAGACGGCAAACCTGTCCGGGTCAGTGCTCAAGTAGTTGGTACAGTGTGTTCCTTCGCCGTGGCTGATAGCCAGCCTCGCAGATTTGCCGCTCCATTTCATCAATCGCCATTGCGAAGCTCGTCCCCGCGGCTCGGACTACGTTCTCCTCAAGCATCGTGCTCCCGAAATCATTGACGCCGAAGCGGAGGCTAATCTGCGCCACCTGCGCTCCCTGAGTCACCCACGAGGCCTGTATGTTAGGGATGTTGTCAAGCAGCAGCCGCGACACCGCGACCGTGCGCAGGTAGTCAAAGCCGGTTGCCTTGCGGCCCCCGAGCCGCGTACCGTAAGGCTGGTAGCTCCATGGAATGAAGGCGGTGAACCCGCCGGTTTCGTCCTGCAGCTCGCGGATGCGGAGAAGATGCACAACGCGCTGGGCGGGGGTCTCAACTGAGCCGTACATCATCGTTGCCGTCGTAGGAATTCCTTGCCGGTGCGCAATCCGCATCACTTCGAGCCACTGGTCAGCTCTGTCCTTGCGAGGCGATATCGCCTCACGCACCTCGTCCACTAATATCTCTCCCCCGCCGCCGGGGATGCTGTCCAGTCCGGCTGCGCACAGGCGCCGAATGGTCTCCTCTATGCCCAACTCCGAAACCTGCGCGATGTACAGAATCTCCGTAGGGGAGAGGGCGTGAAGATGCAGGGGGAAGCGTTGTTTAATCGAACGGAGGAGGTCCTCGAACCACTCAACCTTAAGGTCGGGATTACATCCTCCCTGCATCAGAACCTCGGTCCCGCCGATATCTACCAGCTCCTGAAGCTTCCGGAACAGTTCGTCTCTCGTCAGCACGTACGCATCCGGATGGCCGGGAGGGCGGTGAAAGGCGCAGAATCGGCAACCGATAGTACATACGTTGGTGTAGTTGATATTGCGTCCTATGACATAAGTGACGATTGGCTCGGGATGGATACGCCGGCGTACAAGCGCCGCCATTGCGCCCAGACGGGGGAATTCAGGACACGAGAAGAGCAGGAGGCCGTCGTCTTCGGTCAACCGCTCGCCTTCAAGCACCTTGGTCTCGATTCTGGACAGGTCATCAGCCATCGCGGACCTCGTTGTACAATCCATCCCTCTGCACGGGCCGTCGCCCTGCCTCGGCGATTCGCTCGATAAGCTTCTCGCATGTCAGCCCTGGCGGCGTTCGTGCTCCGGCCTGGTGGGCGATTTCCTCCTTGACAATCGTTCCATCCACATCGTCGGCCCCCCACCACAATGCTATTTGTGCAACCTCGGGCGAGAGCATCACCCAGTACGCCTTGATATGCGGAAAGTTGTCAAGCATAAGCCGCGAGACGGCAATCTCCCTCAGGTCCTGCAGCCCTGTGCGAGGGGGAATGTGCGCAAGTTGCGTGTTCTCCGGATGAAATGCAAGCGGCACGAATGCAAGGAAGCCGTTGGTTTCGTCCTGAAGCTGCCGCAAGCGGAGAAGGTGTTCCACCTTTTCCTGTGGTGTCTCCAGGTGGCCGTACAGCATCGTGGCGTTCGTGGGAAGTCCCGCCCTATGCACCCCGCGTGCTACATCCATCCACTGGTCGCCGCTTATCTTGCGTGGAAACAGCCGCGCGTGCAACCGCTCGCTGAACACCTCCGCCCCACCGCCGGGACAGCAGTCCAGGCCCGCACGTTTCAAATCTTTTAGGACAGCGGGAAGGGGCTTTGCGGCGACATTGCAGATTTGCGCCAATTCGACCATCGTGAACGCCTTCACACGGGCCTCGGGGCGCGTTTCCTTCACGGTTCGGATGAGGTTCAGGTAGTACCCGTAAGAAAGCTGCGGGTTGACGCCCCCCACGACATGAACCTCCCCCAACGGCTCCTCGCCACATGCCATCAGCCGCGACTGTACGTCCTCCGGTGACAGCACGTATGGTTCCGGGCCATCGGCACGCGCGTGGAAGGCGCAAAAGAGACATTGGTTAGCGCAGATATTGGTATAGTTGATATGGACATTGCGTACCCAAAAGACACGAGAGCCGTTCAACCGCTCGCGCACCATGTTCGCTAGATGCCCCAGGGCGTTGATGTCCGGGCACTGATACAGATACAGGCCATCCTCAGCCGACAAGCGCTGCCCTGCGAGAATCTTATCGCGGATTTCTCTGAGACCGGCGGATTCGATTGCGTGCTCTATGACCATCTTGTCTAAAACTCCACGACCACCTTCACCGCATCGGGCGCGCGAATCGTGGCAAAGGCCTCCTCGAACTGGTCGAACGGAAAGCGGTGAGAAACGAACTTGGCTGGGTCCATCCGTCCCTGCTCGACCAGGCTGCAAATCTCCTCGTGGGCTGACGGCTCGTCGGGATTGACCATATGCAGGGACCACCGCACCGGCGCGAGCGACCAGTCAAGGTGCATGTGTTTGAACTCGTCCGGGCCGACCGTGGACACCCCGTAGAGTCCGACCCTTCCCCGGTCACGCACACATCCAAGGAGGTCCTTGACGACCTCCCGTGCGCCGCTGGTGTCTATCACAAGTTCCACGCCGCCCGTCAAGTCCTTGACCGCCTGCGGGAGATTGACCTTGCGGATATTGATAGTGTGGGTCGCCCCGTACTTTCCGGCGAGCGATAGACGCTCATCACGCCTGCCGGCCACGATGATGGGGTCAAGTCCCATGGTGCGCGCGCAATAGGTGAATGACAGCCCGACAGGCCCTGTGCCGAGGATTAGTATGCTTTCCCCCGGTTGCGCGCCGGCGATGCGAAGAGAGCTCCAGTTCTCCTTGAGCGTGATGAGAACCGTCGCTGCAGCGGCATCCAGCGTCGCGGGCGGGACCTGCTGCATATCGTGGGCGCAGAAAGGCTTCACATTCGGGTCATCGCGGCGTCGGGCTTCAAAGTCGTCCAGCACGCCATACTCAGCGAAGCCTCCCCAGCCGAGGTTCGGAGCGTTCTCGGGGCCGTGCGGGTAAGCCACACCGGCCCGCAGCACACGCTCACCGACCGGATACTTCTTGAACTTCTCCCCCACCTCGATAATCTCCCCGATACCCTCGTGGCCGAGAATAAACGGGAAGGGAGGCCTGAATGGGAACTCGGCACCCACCAAGTGGCTGTCGGTACCGGTGCAGAAGGCGCAGGCGAGCGTCTTCGTCAGTGCCTGATAAGGGCCTATCCGAGGGACGGGCACCTCCCGCACGCTGACCTTCCCGAGTTCCTCGACGACTGCAGCACGCATTGTCTCAGACGGCATTTAATCACCTCTTGGTGCTTCTCGTTCATAGCTCACATTCAAGATTTAATTCGCCGGCAATGTCAATCGCCCTCCGCGTGCTTGCCAAATCGCTTTGTTTATTCACAGGCCTGCGCACCACCGATGTCTGTCATCGTCCTACCGTCAGGGGCAGGATTTCTCGATGCAGAGGCGAAGAATCCTCAATGGCGAACGGTCAAAGTGTCCACTTTCCTCCTCGACACGGAGCGCTGCGAAAGGTGGAGGCGCCTATGTCACCCTCAACAGCTCTGGAAATCGCACAGTTGGGCTTCGCCTGTGCGCTGCAGGTCGCCCTACCGCCGCTTGTCGCGGCTCTGGCAGTGGGTATAATCGTGGGCCTTGTCCAGTCAGCGACCCAGATCCAGGACGTAGCCCTCAGCTTCGTCCCGAAACTTCTTGCGGTTGGAGCGGTCGTCGTCATCTTCGGGGGGTGGATGATAGCGACGTTAGTGGGCCTGGCACAAGAGCTTTTCTTCCAGATTCCGAGCATCGTCCGGTGAATTCCGTGCAATTGAGCGCCGGCGGTTTCTGCGGGAAAGGTAAAGCGTCAATATGCCCGAATGGCTGCAACCGTCGCCGATTGTCATCCTTGTTTTCGCCCGGCTCGGCGGGTTCTTCACCACAGCCCCCGTCTTCGGGAGCCGGGTAATCCCCGGCCATATTCGTATTGCAGCGGCCCTGGTTCTCGCGGTAGTATTGACGCCGGTGGTGCCCATCACACCTGCATCCATCGCCTGGGACGTCCCCCAGCTTGCTGTCTTGGGCGCGAAGGAAGTTATCGTGGGCCTGGCACTCGGATTTGCAGCATCGCTGCTGTTCTGGGGCATACGGATGGCCGGGCAGGTCCTGGACGTGCAGTTGGGGTATGCGGCCGCGCCTGTGCTCGATCCTCTCAGCGGGGAACAGACCGAACTGATTGGCGGCTTTGCGATTCTCTTTTCGCTTGTGACGTATCTGGCCCTTGGCGGCCATCGCTGGCTGATTGCCGGCATGTTCAGGAGCTACGAACTGCTGCCGCTCGGGGCCGCAGCGGCTACAGCCGGGGTTCAAGCGGAGGGGATTCGCCTCGTGGGCGAGATGTTCAGCACAATCATAATGGTCGGCGCTCCGCCGGTCGCGGCTCTATTCATTACCGACCTGACCCTTTGCCTTAGTTCGCGTGTTGTCCCGCAGCTTAACGCATTCGCTGTTCTGTTCCCCGCGCGTGTTATCGTAGGGCTTGGCGCGATTATCCTGTCCCTGCCGTTGATCATTGCCGACACCATTACCACACTGAGTCGTGCGATGATGTGAACCGCCGGAGTCATGCGAGGGCGATGTAATGTTGAGAGATATTCGTCCCTATGCGCCTACTCCGCACAAGCGTGAGGAGGCACGACGCCGCGGTGAGGCGGCTTACAGCAGAGACCTGTCGGTGGTAGCCGGGCTGCTTGCCGCCATAGCGGTGCTGGCGCTGACGTGGCCGGTCGTCTGGGGTACTCTGCAAGAAGCGGCCCGCCGGGGATTGACCCAGTGGCAGACTCCAGGCGTTGAGCCGACGGCGTTGCTCGAATTTGCCGGTGAAACCATGATGGTCAGCCTGCTCGCGATTGCACCCACGCTGCTTACGGCCTTCGCGGTGACTTTCGGTACACACTTGCTGCAAACCGGCTTCTTGTTGAGGACGCCCGCTGTCACTCTTGACGTATCTCGCTTCAGTCTGGAACATGCGATTGCCCGCCTGTTCTCG
>JALGUK010000583.1 GCA_029820875.1 Candidatus Zipacnadia bacterium | reverse complement strand
CTTGACATACCACAGAATGTTATCATGCTTGGCCGACCACTGTTTCTTCGAGCGGGCGCCGTAGTCATAGGCCCAGATTATCTCGTTCATAAAGCACTCGCGCCCGAAGATGGAGTCCAGCAGGACCTTGCAGTAGTGGACCTCCCGATAGTCAATGTGGAGGAAAAATGAGCCGGAGGGCGTTAGGACGCGATACGCTTCCGCTAAGCGAGGCGCAAGAAAAGCCAGGAAGTCGTCGAACCGGTCCCCGAACGCCTTCGTGCCGACGGTGACGGTCTTGTACTTCCTCCCGCCGAATCCGACCCTGTCGCCGTTCGCGTCGCGCACGGTACGGATGCGGGTCCGCTGCTGAACCTTGCCGGTGTTGAACGGCGGGTCAATATAAATCAAATTGACGGAGCCATCCGCAATCGTCGGCAGCACCTGCATGTTGTCCGCAAGGATTATCTTCCCCATTGCTCCATCCCCATGCGCCGCGGGTGTAATTGACCGGCCCTGACGCAGCTCCTCGCCGACCGGAAGCAGCGGGCGGTGCAGGCGACTTTCCTTGAAGACGCCCAGGGCGACCATGGCCTGCTTGAGTCCGCCCCAGAAGACGCTTGGCGGGACGCCCGTGGGGGTCATCACGAAAAGACCGAGGGAGAAGTCAACAAGCTGCCTCTGAATCTGAGCTGCCTCCTCCCACTTGCCCGCGCGGCAGGCCCGGTAGCAGTCCACAAACATCTGCGGGGCAACATTCCCGACGGCCACAACCGCCCCATCTCCGCCCATCAGCATCGAGGGCGCAATCAGGAACTCGGACCCCGTCAGCACCCTCGCCGTCCGGTCAGGCCCGAGGTCCATCAACAGCCGCTCGAACTCGATGACGTCCACGTTACTGTCCTTTAGACCGATTATCCGCTCGTGCGCGAGCAGCTCGCAGAGCGTCCCGCGGGCGATGAGCACCTTGGTCAGCGGGTGGTTGTAAATCACCACCGGCAGGGGAGAGTTGTCGGCTAATTCTGTGAAGTACGCCCTCGTTTCGTCCGGCCCCATCTTGATGTAGTACGGCAACGTGGAGACCACGGCGTCCGCACCGGCGTCCGCTGCGGCCTCGGCGTTGCGGAGGGCTTTTCTCGTGCTGCAGTCGGACACGCCGGCCAGCACCGGCACGCGCCCCGCGGCGGCATCTACTACAATCTCGATGCACCGCCGTTGCTCTGCAGGAGTCAGCGCGAACGGCTCCCCGGTCGAGCCGAGGGCGAAGACCGCGTGAACACCGCCCTCGACGACGTAGTCAACCAGTCGCCGCAGGTCCGGTTCGCTGACGCATTCGTTTTCGTCAAGAGGTGTAAGAAGTGGCGGAATGATTCCACCCAATTCAAAGTCCAACAAACTCGGCCTCCAATCTGAGGGCCCCACATTTTATCTCTTGCTTGAGAGGAGTGGGGCAAATGTCACAGAATATGTGCTACGTACTCCTTTTGCGCCTCCAACAGCTCATCTAGCAGCTTCCCAGCGACATCCATCGAGGGCACCGCCGGCTCGTTGGCCATCGCAGCGAGGGCGAGAGCCTTATCGCCGCGAAGAGCCGCGTCCACAGTCCAGAACTGGGTCATCGGCAGCACTCCGGCGGGCAGGCACCCCATCTGCAGGCCCCGAATGCCGTAGGAGCCGACTAAACCGTGCACCTCGACAATCGCGTCCTCCGGCAGGCTCTCGATGAAGCCCTGATTGGGGAGATTCACCACGTGGATTTCATCCTTCGCGTTGACCATCGCGCTGATGATGTCGAGCGCCTTCTCCCCTGAGCGCACCGGCTTGCCGAGCGGCTCTGCCCCGTTTGCCCGCGCGACCAGCCGCGCGACCAGCGTGTTCCAGAGTTTATCCTTGTCCGCACTCATCTTCGAAAGCGGCATTGCCTCCAGGCCCCACTTGGCTCCGAAATCGTTCTCCCTGTTAAGGAAGCTCGGGTAAAACTCCGCCACGTGCCGGTCGCCCGGCGAGGGGAACGCGCCGAAGCGGTCGTAGAGCATCTTGCTGACCGGGAATGGAATCTCCTGCGCCTGGGCCAGTCGCTCGCGCAGGATAGGATATGCAGGCTCGCCGCGCAGGCGGTAGTCGAGAATCCATGTCAGGTGATTGATGCCCGCCGCCCAGACCTCAAAGTCCTCGACAGGCTCCCCAAGGAAGTTGGCAAGCATTTGCGTAGTGCCGAAAAGCCCGTGGCAAAGCCCGACAACTTGAATGTCGCTAGTTCGGTGCACGGCGCTGCAGACGGCGCTCATGGGATTGGCATAATTGAGCATCCAGGCATTTGGGCAAACTTGCTCCATGTCCATCGCAATCTGGGCAACAACCGGAATAGTCCT
>JALGUK010000582.1 GCA_029820875.1 Candidatus Zipacnadia bacterium | reverse complement strand
ATGTCCGGTTGCTCGACAAAGCCGTGCTGGTCCCGACGGCGGCCGTCGTGCACGAGGGGGCCAGGAACTGGGTATGGCTCGTCGAGGAGGGCAAGGTCCAACAACGCGAGGTGCACCTTGGGCCGAATAATTTCGACTTCATCCAGGTGCGCGACGGCGTTGAGCCGGGGGATGAGGTGGTCGTGCAGGGGAAGGAGGGTCTCCGCGAGGGCCAGCGTGTCAAGACACAACCGATGCCGCCGATGGACGAAGAGGCGGGGGGAGGGGCGTGACCTATGGGCATATCAACCTCCCACGCCGAGCTTGCAGTAGTCGCACGGGACATCTGGAAGCAGTACCCGATGGGCGATGTGACCGTTGATGCCCTGCGCGGCGTGAACACTTGGGCCGAGCGGCTCCGGCAAGACGACCCTTCTTAACCTCGCCGGCGGGCTGGACGTCCCCACACGGGGCGAGCTGACGGTCTTCGGGAGAAGAATCACCGGCATTGACGATAAGCAGCTCACCGACTATCGGCGCGAAACGGTCGGCTTCATCTTCCAGATGTTCAACCTCGTGCCTACCCTCACGGCCCTGGAGAACGTCCGCCTGGTCGCCCAGCTTACCGGCACGGACCACCTCTCACGCAAAGTCCTCGCCGATGTCGGCCTGGAGGAGTTCGCCGACCACCTGCCCTCCCAGCTTTCCGGCGGCCAGCAGCAGCGCGTGGCCATCGCACGGGCGCTAGTCAAGCAACCAAGGTTGCTGCTGGCGGACGAGCCTACGGGCGCAATCGACTTTGAAACGGGTCTGCAAGTTCTGTCAGTACTGTGGCGGGAAACCCGCCGGCGCGGCATGACAGTGATGATGGTCACTCACAATCCCACGTACGCGCAGATGGGCGACATTGTTGTGTATCTGCGCAGCGGCGAGGTTGTGGACGTGCAAAAGGGCGCTGCCATACCCCCGGAGGAGATTACGCTCTGACATGCAGGGAAAGCGCACGACCACCATGCTGTGGCGGATGCTGTGGGCTGATACGCGGGCGTTGATGAGAGAGACCATCGTGTTGATGGTGCTAATCGGCCTCGGGGTAATGCTTTACGTCGGATTGTACGAGGCGTACCAATACCTTACCGACACCTATGACTACGTCTACCGCACAACCCGGCTTGCCGATGCCTCGGTGCTGATGGAATCGGCTCCTGCGAGCCTCGTGGACAAGGCCCGCGCGATTCCGCACGTCAAGGCAGCCATGGGCCGGGTGGTAAAAGACGGTACCATCATCCAGCGGGGCCGCGAGCGCGAGCGTGTGTCCGGGCGCTTCGTCGGTTGTCCGCTCGGCCACCGGCCGCCGATAAACGACTTGCGAATCATCAAAGGCCGGTACTTGAAAAACGGTGACGAGGCAATCCTCGAGCACCAGTTCGCCGGTGAGAGCGGCTACAAGCTCGGGGACAGAATCAAGTGCGGCCTGGCCATAAGTCCCGAGTACGTTTATCCCATCCCTTCGAAGTTCTCGCCCTTCGTCGCTCGAGGAACATTCGGCGTGGTGTTCATCGCCGAAGATTGTGCACGGGCCTGGCTGGGCCTGGGCGCTCGAATCACCGAGTTGCATTGCCTGACCGAGCCTGGATGGGACCATGACGTGCTGAAAAAGCTGGAGGGCTTGTGTCATCCTTACGGGGTTGAAACCTCTTACGTCCAGGACGACCAACCCAGCAAGCGGCTGCTGGACATGGACCAGCAAGGGTTCGCCGTCCTCAGCGTCTTCTTCCCTATCTTGTTCCTGATTGCCGCCGGGCTGTCGCTGTACGGCGCGCTCAATCGGATGGTCAGGCTACGTATAACGGTCATCGGAACTCTCAAGGCGAATGGCTTCGGCAGCCGCGAGATTCAGCGCCATTACGTACTCCAAGGCCTGCTAATCGGCGTCGGCGGCGGTGTCCCGGGTTCTGTACGTCAACGCGTTGTACCTACCCCTGATTGCTGGCGGGCTTCACTGGGACACACTCCTTACGGGGACGACCTTCGCCGTTGTCACCGGGGTCGCCGCAGCGTTTCTGCCGGCGCGAGTTGCCGCTCGATTGCGCCCGGCTGTGGCCATGCGCGGCGAAATCGGCAACGGACGAAAGGCCGGAGCCGAGCGCCGAATCGTCCAGCGAACCCGTTGGGTGCCGGTAATGTTCCGTATTCCCCTGCGGGGGATTTTCCGTCGTGCCTCCCGGACGCTACTTGCCCTCGGCGGCATCGCCGGCGGTGCCATCATCATGATAACCACGTTCGGAACGTCGGTCTCGACTCTGGACGCGATTGACGAGTATGTAACCCGCACCCGCCGGTATCAAATTGACCTGCAGTTCGCCACGCCCCAAGGCATCGCGCTTGCCGAGGCGGCGGCCAGCCATCCCGGAGCAAGAGCAACAAGCCCGACGGTGAGTGTGCCCGTCCGGATTCGTACGCCGTGGGGCTCAGCGGAGATAATTCTCACCGGAATTCAGCCAGGCCAGCAACTGCT
>JALGUK010000088.1 GCA_029820875.1 Candidatus Zipacnadia bacterium | reverse complement strand
ACGCCCGCCCCGATGACAGCCTTCTCCAGCGGACGCATCCAGGACGGCCAGCGTCCCACAAAATGCTTCAAGTAGAGACGATACATACTCCTGTGGGCCTGAGCCACCATAGGGATTACTGCATGGTCGCTGCTGCGCCCGACAATATGGGTGACGACTGCGTCGGGCAGGTAGGTCACGCGCCATCCAGCGTCCCACATCCGCTTGCACCAGTCCACATCTTCGCTGTACATGAAGAATCTTTCGTCGAGCAGGCCCGCCTGGTCAATCGCTTCCCGCCGCACCACCATCGCCGCTCCGGAGACCCAGTCCACATCGCGCACTTCGTCATGCGCCCAGTCGGCGAGGGTATATTCCCGGGCGAAGCGGTTGTTCGGGCACAGGCGCGCGAGGGGCGTGCCGCGCCAGATAGCGGCCCACGGATTGGGGAAGCTCCGGCATGAGAGCTGCAATGAGCCGTCGGGGTAAATAAGCTTCAGGCCGGCGATTCCGACATCCGGATGCTGGTCCATGAATCTGACGGCTGTGTCCAGCGCTCCGTCGTGAACGGTCGTGTCCGGATTCAAGAGCATAACGTAGCGGCCCTTTGCAATCCGAATTGCCTGGTTGTTAGCGGCGGCGAAGCCGAGATTGTCGGTGTTTGCGATAACGCTGACCTGGGGGAATCGTTGAGGCAGCATCCGGACGGTATCGTCGTCAGATGCGTTATCTACTACGATGGTCTCGAAGGTGATGGCGCAGTCTTGAGCATAGAGCGAGGTCAAACACGATGCGAGGTCCTTGGAGACATTCCACGAGACGATGCAGATGGACAAATCCAATCAGTTCTGTCCCTTCTCCTCTTTCTCCGGCGGCTCGGCCTCATCCACGAGCATAATGGGAATGCCGTCCTCTATTCGGTAGCGTTTCCCGCAACCTGTGCAACAGATTTTGCCCTCGCGTAGTTCCACGTCGGACTTGCAATCTGGGCAGGCTAAGATCTCAAGCAACTCGGGATCAATCATCTCAGTTCCCCTTAACTGCCGCTTCTACAAGCAACAGTCGTATTATAACCGAAGCAAAGTCAGGGTGTCAACTGCGAATAACTCCAGTAGTTGACACGCATTAATTTGTGTGATATATTTAAAAACCATGTTGAAATTGTGGGATTGTTGAGGAACAATTTCATTTTGACGCCTGTTGAACAACGTAACTTCTACTCGGGTCAGTCATGCTAAAATGTACCAGCATGTGTAAAGGCAGCCGGCTTGTCGGTGCAGTCGAACTGGAGTCGGTCCTCGATAGTGTGTTACGATACACCCTCCTGGCGCACGACTCCTGACATGACCAGGCCAATAGCCCTCACCGCCCGTCTCCGTAAATGGCGGGCGATGCTTTGACGGACTGGGGGAAGTGTCTATGATTGAGGCCGAGGGGCTGACGAAGTACTATAGGCGCACCCGCGCGATAAGCGACGTCAGCTTTCGTGTACAGAAGGGGGAAATCCTCGGCTTTCTCGGGCCCAACGGCGCCGGGAAGACCACCACCCTTCGCATCCTCACGGGTTTCATACCCGCCACTTCGGGAACAGCTCGGGTAGCCGGGTTTGATGTGTTCGAAGATTCTCTGGAGGTGCGCCGTCGCATCGGCTACCTGCCCGAGACCGTACCGCTTTATTCCGATATGACAGTGCGGTCGTACCTTACGCTGATGGCTCGTCTGCGCGGCGTAGCGACGAGTAAAATCAGCAAGCGTATGCGGTATGTAGTTGAGCGATGCGGATTGGGTGATGTACGCAACAAGATTATTGGACACCTGTCCAAGGGGTTCCGGCAGCGGGTAGGAATCGCGCAGGCGCTAATCCACAATCCCCCTGTCGTTGTGCTGGATGAGCCGACCATAGGCCTGGACCCGAAGCAGATTATCGAGGTTCGCGGGCTAATCAAGAGCCTTGGCGGGGACCAGACGGTCATCCTAAGCTCGCACATCCTGCCCGAAATCAGTCAGGTGTGTGAGCGGGTGGTAATCATCCACCACGGCAGGATAGTGGCGGAGGATACGCCAGCAGGGCTGACGGCTCAATTGCGCAAGGCGGAGACGATTCGAGTCAAGATACGACACCGCGGCAAAGAGGTTCAGCGCGCTCTCGGAGAGATAGAAGCTGTCACGGCGGTGAATCCTGACGGGCGTGAGGAGTCAGACGGCGTTGGCTATCTCATTGAGAGCCGCATGGGCAGCGACGTTCGCGAACAAGTTTCGCAGTTGATCGTACAAAAGCACTGGGGTTTGCTTGAGATGACACCCGTGCCGATGACCCTGGAGGACATCTTCCTCGAACTGACCACCGACGAAAAGGGGGGGCAGGCACGGTGAAAAACGTTCTCGCCATCGCGGGCAAGGAAATCAGGAGCTACTTCTTCTCGCCGGTTGCATACGTAGTGCTTGCGCTCTTCATGCTGATTTGGGGCTGGCTCTTTGTGGGAGTTGTGTTCAACCTCGGCCGTGCGGAAATGGACATCCTCTTTCATAACCTCGCCTTCACACTGTTTTTGATCCTGTCCGGCTTCACGATGCGGTTGATAGCCGAAGAGAAGCACAGCGGTACCATCGAGCTTCTGATGACCTCTCCGGTTACCGACACGCAGATGGTGCTGGGCAAGTTCCTCGGTTGTCTTGCTTTCTTCGGGGTCATGATGGCCGTGACCCTGGAGGTGCCGGTGCTTCTTGCCGTCTACAGCAATCCTGACAACGGCCCTATCATCGGGGGATACGTCGGATTCTTCCTACTCGGCGCAACGTTTATCGCCATCGGCCTTTTTATGTCCTCGCTGACCGATAACCAGATCGTGGCCTACGTTCTCAGCTTCGTTACATGCTTAATGTTGTGGATACTCAACTGGATATCCGACTTCCTGGGCTCGATTATCGGGGGAGCCCTCAAGTATATTAGTTTCAGCGAGCGTTTCCAGGACTTTCCGAAAGGGATTATTGACACTCGCGACGTCATCTTCTTCCTGAGTTTCATCGGACTTTTCCTATTTCTAACTGTTCGTTCCACGGAAAGCCACCGGTGGCGGTAGAACGCCGCTGATGGACGTGTGGACAATGCCAATCTGAATTCCAGCAGCAGGTGAGCGTCTTGAGCAAGGACGACATGGGTTCAGACGAATTGGAAAGCAAAGACCAGGAGAGCACTGCCCCCGATGAGGCGGATAGCCGTATTGGAGGCGATGCGGAAAGAGCGGATGCAGGCGAGCAGGAGCAGCAAGAGGAGCCTGAGGAGGCCGCTGAAGAGGCGGAAGAGGCTGAAGAGGAAGAAGAGACGGAGGGGTGGGTCCGAACCGAGGAAATTGAAGAAGTCCCTGTGCTCCAGCGCCTGACGGTATGGGCCGCCTGGGTGGGCGTCGTCTGTCTTGTCGCCGCTGGTACTTTGTACGCTTCCAAAGGGGCGTTTAATTGGTGGGTAAAGGGGCTTCTTATCGCCGCCGGCATCTTGCTAATACAGTTTGTGGTTCTACGGTGGCCCGACATCCAACGTTCGCTCAGCCTCCGCTCGACCCGCTTGACCGCTACTTCCGCTGCGACTGCCTTGTTGGTGATAGGCATTCTCGTCCTGGCGAACTACGTCGCCTCGCGTCATAATGCGCGGCTGGACTTGACGGAGAAGAAGCGGTTTACGCTGTCGGAGCAAACGTTGAGCATTCTGAAGGACCTGAAGAAGGACGTGAAAATGGCCGCCATCGCCGGCCTTGCCAACTGGCAGTATGAGCGGCTGCAGGACCTTCTGAAGCAGTACGGCCACGCATCGCCGCATATAAAGTGGCAGATTCTCGACCCTGACGCCGACCGGGCGTCTCTCGAACCGTACATGGACATGCGTCCCACGCTCGGTTCAACCATTGTCGCATGTGGCGACCGGAGAGAGCTGGCGTATACGGCGGACGAAGAAGCGCTGACCACCGCGATTCTCAAAGTGACGACCGAAGAGAAGAAGAAGGTCTACTTCCTGAAGGGGCATGGCGAAAAAAGCATCGAGAACTATGATGACACAGGCCTTAGCCGTGCAAAGCGCAGGTTAGAGAAAGAACAGTTCGAGGTAGAGGAGCTGGTTCTGGCAGGGAAAAAGAGCGTGCCTGCAGATGCGGACGTGGTTGTCATCGCTGGGCCGCAGCGGGACCTTTTGCCGGCGGAAGTCAGCGCCTTGAAGAAGTATCGCCAGCTCCGAGCCTCAGCGAAATACTGTCGGACTACAATGTCAAAGTGGGTGACGACCTTGTGTGGGACGTCAATCAGTACCGCACGGGAACCGAGCCGGTAGTAGCGCAGTACATACAGCATGATATCACCCGTATCCCAGGTTATCTTGCCCTCATCCGCGCGCGAAGCCTTGAAACCAACAATCCCACTCCACCGCCTCGGCATGCCGCCGCAGCCGCCTCCAGGCCCTCACGCTGTTGCATTGGGTATGAGCAGCCCGTTTGCGCGGGCTTTGCCGCCGGAACCGGGAGGCGGATTTGCGAAGAAGGGACCAACTAAGCAATTGACTTTGGCGGTCGCCGTCTCCGAGGAGGAGCCGCCCCCCCCTCCGGGGGCCGAAAAGAAAGAGGAGAAAGTCAAGAAGAAGGCGCGGTTGGTAGTCGTCGGTGACTCCGATTTCGCGACAAACCAGCTCTTCAAGCAACCCGGTTTGTTCAATTCCGACTTCTTCCTCAACAGCATTGCCTGGCTTGCGGAGCAGTCGAAGCTTGTGTCAATTCGTCCGAAAGAGCGGGACATCCGCTACATCAACCTCACCAAGAACCAGAAGATATTGGTTTTCATCATTGCGATTATTCTCGTCCCACTGGCTGTCTTGAGCACGGGTGTAGTGGTCTGGTGGAAGCGGCGAGGATAGCCTGGTCTCTCGGTCCGACAATGGAAGCCGAGCCGAGGGGCCGTCAGGGGCGGTGTCGCTGATAGTGTTGAAAGTTAGGCGTCGGAGCTGAACGCGTATGAAGAAAAACAAGTGGATTACGCCGCTGATTCTTCTCGTTATTTTCATTGGTTTGGCGGTTTACGTCTTCAAGTTCGAGCGCGGTGAAGCCCCCAAGGAGAAGCAGGTATTTCGTTTCAGGAAGGAAGACGTCACCAGGCTCCAGATTAAGTATGACGAGACTACCTTGGTCTGCTCCAAGAGCGGAGACGAGTGGAAAATCAACCAGCCCATCCAGACTTACGGCAGCAAGGACGAGATTGAACGGCTCATTGAGCGAATCGCGACGTTACAGGCCCAGCGTTTCATCTCCAAGCAAGTAAAGCTCTCGGATGCGGATACCGGATTGGACAAGCCCAAGGTCGAGATTTCACTTTGGCTCAAAGGCCGGTCGCAGCCCGAAACGCTCAGCTTCGGCGGGGAGACGCCCATCAGTAGTAATGTCTATGCGCGGCGCGGCAGCAACGGGACTATCTTCACCGTGTATTCCAGCCTGCCTGACACATTTAAGAAGAAACCTGAGGACCTGCGCGACAAGAAGATCCTCGCCTTCGATAAGGACAATATCGAGAAACTGCAGCTCGCATACGCGAACCGGCAAATCGTGGCGGAAAAGCAGAAAGCCGGTGATAAGAACGAGTGGCGCCTGGTGCAACCAATCCAGGCCAAGGCCGACAGCGGCAGCGTGAACGATGTCCTATTTAATCTTCAAGGCTACGAGGTCAAGAATTGGGTTGAAACCAAGCCGACGGACCTTTCCAAGTATGGATTGGACAAACCTCAAATCACTGTAACGTTGACGGCCAAGGATGGCAAGCAGGAAACGCTTACGCTCGGCAAGAAAAAGGCGGGCACAGACGAGGTCTTCGCCCGGAACCCAGCGCGCGGAGAGGTCGTCACATTGGCGGCGAAGGCATTGGATGAGCTGACGAAGCAACCATTCGATCTGCAGGACAAGAGCCTTCTTTCCTTCAAGCGTGACGATATTGACGAGGTGGAAGTTGCGCGCGGCAGGACGAAAATCGTTTGCACCAAGAGTGGTAAGGGTGTGGATGCCAAGTGGAAGATTATTCTGCCCGAGGAGGCTGAGGCGGATAAGTGGAAGGTTGACGACATCCTGTGGGATATGGAAGACCTCGAGGCTAAAAAGTTCGTGGAGGAGGCTGCCACGAACCTCGCCAAATACGGGTTGGACTCTCCGAGAGCAAGCGTCCGCCTCTCCGGGAAGGGGAAAACTTACTCGGTCCTTTTCGGCGAGCAGGCTGAGAACGACAGTATCTACGCCAAGACCAATCAAAGCCCGCGCGTCGTGTTGGTTGACAAGTCGGCGCTGGACAACCTCCCTAAATCTGCGGATGACTTGAAGAAGAAAGAAAAGAAGGAGAATACGAAGGGGGACTAGGGGAGTTAGCCATACCGGTTGTATCGGTCCCGTACATGTGGAAGACTGATATTCTGCCAATGGAGTACCGGAGGCGATTCAGTGTGGTCGCCTCCGGTTGCTATTTGGCGAATGTCTTATCGCCGATTTCACGTATCGCTTGGATGAATGCCTTCATGTCCGCAAGCGAGATGTCGGGCGGTGCCGAGTGGTCGAGCGCGGGGAAATAACCGCCCTCTGCCAACAAGGGAGGGACCTTTCGATGGACCTCAGCGAGCATCACGTCCCCTCCGGCCGCGACTGCGCGCTTGTCAAGCCCGCCGAACATGCAGAATTGGCGGCCCCACTGCTCCCGAATACGCACCACGTCCATGTCGGCCGCTACCTCGAACGGGAAGAACCCATTGATTCCCACTTCCAGAAACAGCGGGAACAGCACTTCGCAATTGCCGTCGGTGTCCACGAACACGAGGTCGACGCCCTTCGACTTGATATGCTCAACCACGCGCTTATAGTAAGGTAACTGGAATTCTTTGAAGGTGTGCGGGCCTATCAGAGGGCCGGTCTTGTAACACATATCCTCCCACAGAAGCACATAATCAAGCTCAATATGCGCGCAAACCGTATCCACAATACCGGTGTTGGTCCACACCCAGTCTTCCATGATGTCATGGATGAAATCGGGTTCGTCATAATAGCGGACCAACAGCTCCTCCACACCGAAAAGATTGCGCAAGTGTCCGAAAGCCCCGCACAGCGGCATACCGACCGGGTAATCCCGCTCCGCACAGCGTTTCTCGACCGGCCCCCAATCCTTGGGGTATCGTCCTTCGGCCTGCGGATCGAGCCGCCACCTGAGCGCCTCGTAGTCCTTGCGTGTCTGGACGGGGAACCTCACGAACTGGGGCATCGAAAGCTCGGAATACCCCTTCCACTCCCGCCGCCAGATCCCGCTGACATCCTGCCTTATGACCGACGTCTCGTTCTCCTCGATTATCTTGCTCTCGAACCGGGGTTGATAAGGTGATTCGGTAAAACCTGAGTTTATTCCGAGTTCCGTCTGGAAGTTGAGAAAGCTGATATGCCAATCCATTTGCAGATGCTCGAAGATATCTGTGTCTGCCGGCATCCCCTCACGCCGCCAGCGGTCCAACGTTGATCTCCAGGCGGCACAAAGCTCCCACTTGAACATACGGTCCGGGTTTCCGAAACGCGCGGTCTCGAGAAACAACTCGCGAAGTGTCATAGTTGGACTTTCCCCCTGACGCGTTCAAAACACACGTATCAGACACGGAAAGCGTTAGTTCGTGGGCTGTTGAATCAATCCCTTTTCCCTAATTGCAAGCAGGAGGTGTTTACAAGAGCACTGTGGAAGTACCAGCAGGAGAAGAATGCAGTAGGAACCTACATGCGTTCGGAACGATGATTAAATCAGGGAGAGCATCGTAAGATGGGAAGTCAAGAAGGAAAGTCTCGTGTGGCAAAGTCGGTCGAACTGTACGAACGTGCTGAGGCCATCATCGCGGGCGGCACGCAGTTATTATCACGTCATCCCCGTATGTTCGCATACGGGGTCAGCCCGATTTATGCCGAGCGCGGCAAAGGGTGCCGAATCTGGGACGTGGACGGGCACGAATACATTGACCTTCTCGCCGGTGTCGGTACGGTGCATCTGGGATATGCATATGAGCCGGTTGACAAGGCTGTGCACGAGCAGATAGACAAGGGCACGATGTACAGCATCAACAGCCCGCTCGAGGTTGAGCTGGCTGAGATGTTAATCGAGACGGTGCCGTGCGCCGAGATGGTACGGTACGCCAAGGGTGGTGGTGACGCCGACGCCGTAGCGGTCCGGATTGCGCGTGGCTATACCGGGCGTGATAAAATCCTCTTCTGCGGCTACCACGGCTGGCATGACTGGTATATCGCCGCGAATCTGAAGGAGGCCAGGCTCGATCAGCACCTTCTGCCCGGCGTGCCTGCGCGAGGCGTCCCCAGGGCGCTTGCCGGGACGTCTATCCCGTTCGAGTACAATAACCTTGATTCGCTCAAGGCGGCATTTGACGCCAACAAGGGTGAGGTCGCGGCGGTCATAATGGAGGCTTGCCGCAACCAGCTCCCCCAGGACGGGTTTCTCGAGGGGGTCCGCAAGCTTTGCGACGAAAACGGGGCCGTGCTGATCTTTGACGAGGTCGTAACCGGCTTCCGCCTGGCGATGGGTGGTGCGCAGGAGTACTTCGGGGTAGAGTCGGACATCGCCGTTTTCGGCAAGGCCGTCGGGAACGGGTACCCGCTCGCTGCGGTTGTCGGACGCAGGGAAGTTATGGAGTGCGTCTCGGAGATGTTCATTTCAAGTTCCTTCTGGAGCGACCCGATTTCCCTGGCCGCTGGCGTGGCAATTCAGAAGATTATGCGCGACGAGCCGGTCATCGAGCACCTGTGGAAGATGGGGGAGAGGTTCACCGAAGGGATGCTCGCTGTTGCGAAGGACTTCAACCTCCCGCTCGAGTTTCACGGTCTCGCTCCCATCACCCATTCCGGTTTTCACCCTGAGGACCCTGCCAAGGCCAAGCCGCTGACGACTCTGTACATCCAGGAGATGGCTAAACGCGGGGTGTACTGCGCGGGCGCCAACTATATCATGTACACATTGGGTCCTGACGACGTGGACGAGGTCATCGCCGCCTTTGCGGACGCCGCGCCGGTCCTAAAGGATGCGTTGGAAAAGGACCGCATCATGGACCTGCTTGAGGTCCCGCTTGCGATGACGCCTTTCCAGCGACGACTGGTTTGATTGTGACTATTTTTAGCTGGTCTGAGCGGCGATACTTGTCTCGTTCTGGGCAACCATACTGACTTGCTATCCTGAGCAATTACACTCACATTGCTATCCTGAGCAATTACACTCACATTGTCATTCTGAGCGCAGCGAAGAATCTCGCCGTCGGAGACGTAGCAGGTAGCGCGGGCGTCTCGCCCGCGTAAACAGGTAAGGACGCCTGTCTTGCCCGGTGAAGGTTCATAAATATCCTTTCCGAACCGGGGAGGGGGAGGCGATATGTTTGAATGCCCAGGAGGTGGCAGGCAAGTGGCTCTGAGAGACGCACTTTGGGTTAACAAGACGGTGCAGTGGGGAGTGATTATAGTCGCGATGATACTAGGCCAGGCGTTCAGCAACTCTTCCGCCTCAGGCGTAACGCTCGTCGAAAACGGCACCGGCAAGGCCATTATTACGGTCGGTGCTGATGCTCCGCCGGTCGTTTCGTTTGCTGCGGAGCAGTTGCAGGGTTATCTGAAGAAGATTTCCGGCGCCGAGCTTCCGATTGTCGAGGTGGAGGAGACATCCAAGAAAACCCTGGACTCATTTGCTCGTGGGCGCACCGTGATTCTGGTCGGCGAGAGCAAATACACGCGGGAGATGGGCATATCAACCAGAACGTTCAAGGCCGACGGTTTCAAGCTCATATGCCGCGACAATGTGCTCGTGATTGTGGGCAAGGACGATGCCGACCTGACTGCCCCTCCCACCTGGGGCGCGGTTGGGAGCACCGGGACCCTTTACGCCGTCTACAGATTTCTCGAGCGTTTGGGGGTGAGGTTCTATTACCCGGGCGAGGTTGGGGAGGTCGTCCCCAAAAAGAAGACGATTACGCTCTCAAACTTCAGAATCGAGGATGCTCCGTACTTCCCCATGCGCAGGCTGCAGCCGCCGGTTTCAGGCTCTGATGCGGATCTGTGGATACGCAAGATAGGCGGCGGCGCCACGGTCTATCCGGCAGCAACTTGCCACTCATTCGGTAGGTGGACGAACAAGTACTTTGACACCCATCCCGAGTACTTCGCCCTTCGTGCGGACGGCAAGCGCAACAAGAACTACATCTGCTTCTATGGACCCGGGGTAAGACAGCAGATGATAAAGGACGCGAAGGAGTTCTTCCGGACCCATGATGCGCAGAAATACCCTTACTTCACTGTGATGGAAAATGACGGTGCGCCTGGGCCGTGCCAGTGTCCCGAATGTCGGAAGAGGCTGACACCGGAGCGTGGCTGGTATGGGACGATGTCCGACTACGTCGCCGAGGCGGCTGTCGAAGTGGCGGACGCCATCAAGGAAGAGTTCCCGGACCGCGGAATCATCATCGGCGCTTACAACGACTACACCCTTCCTCCGACAAATATCAAGCGGTTGCCGTCGAATGTGGCCGTGCAGATATTCAAACACCGCCAGCAGATGTGGTCTGAAGAGACCAGAAAGAGAATCTACTCGGTTATCGAAGGCTGGCTGGCCCTCAAACCAAAGGAGGTCGGCTTCTGGGAGTACTATAACTTCGACTGCTGGGGCAAGAACTGGCGCGGTGTTCCGGGAGTGACCACCGAGTTCGTTGCGAAGGACATAAAGCGGCTCAAGCGGCTTTCGGAGAGGTCGGGTGTCCCCTTTGCCGGCGAGCTGGTATTCTGCGACGGGCGCCTGAAGGAACATTACGAGGACCGCTTGTGGTGGCTGGGCCTCGATTACTATTTGACGGCGAAACTCCTGTGGAACCCAGACCTTGACCGTGAGAGAATGCTCGACGAGTTCTACAAGAAGTTCTTCGGGCCGGCTGCGGAACCGATGAGGAAGCTCTACTCACGTGCCGAGGAAGTTTGGGTGGAGGGGGACCACGGTGGCAGAAATTTCTATGCGTCCGAGGAACTGGACAATTTAGGCCAGGCGTTAGCGGAGGGGTTCGTAGCTGCCGACCCCTGGAAGTGCGACTCACCCTATCGCGAACGCGTCGCGCTGGTGCGAAAGGGGCTTGACTGGACACTGGCCGAGGCGTCGGGCCAGTAAAGACGTATCAGCAGGTCCGCCCGTGGAGACAAGGCACCCTGTCTCAAAAAGGCCGATATCGGAGGTCTCGCGATGCGCACGAAGGTGTCCGTCATAGTTGCCGCCGTCCTGACGGTGGTTATATTGGCTGTCGTTGGTTCTGTCGCAGGATATGCCGAGGAGGGTGAAGCACCGTTGGACATCGACTCACGGTTGGAGCTGTTTGTGGATGGATACCTTATCGAAACGATGACCGGCCTCACGCAGAAGCTTCATCATCCTCAGCCCCGCGAGATTACACTTCAGTTCGACAGGCCCTGGGAGTGTGACATCAGCTACGATCCGGTCGTGTTCAAGGACGGCGACATCTATCGCATGTACTACCGCGCGTACTGGAAGGGCGATGTCGCCTTCACCGGTTACGCCGAGAGCACGGACGGCATTCATTTCAAGCGCATCAACCTTGGGCTGTTTGGGTTCGATGGCTCAAAGGACAACAACCTCGTGTGGAGCGGACGGGAGGCCCCGAACTTCGCCCCGTTCATTGACACAAGGCCCGGTTGCCCTCCGGAGGAGCGGTACAAGGCTGTAGGAGGGGGGCGGGCGATGTATGGGGTTGTGTCGGCGGACGGCATCCACTGGCGGCGGGTTCAAGACGAGCCTCTGATATCCGAGGGCCCGTTCGATTCGCTCAATCAGGTGTTCTGGGATGAGGTCCAGGGCCAGTACGTGGCCTACATGCGAGGCTTTATCAATGGAGTTCGCACGGTGCGCCGGGCGACATCGGATGATTTCATCCACTGGACGAAGCCGCAGTATTGCGACTTCGGCGAGACACCCTTGGAGCACATTTACAAGAACAACATGAGACCCTATTTCCGCGCGCCGCACATTTACCTTGCTTTCTCGAAGCGATTTGTGCCGGAGCGGCATCTTGTGACGGAGTTCAAGTACCCGGGAGTGTCCGACTGTGTATTTATGAGCAGCCGTGACGGCCTCCACTGGGACCGGCGGTTCATGGAGGCGTTCATCAGGCCGGGTCTTAACCGCGAGGAGATGTCCCTATTCTGGATCGAGAATTATTACGGCCCCGGCTGTCGCCTGCGCCGTGGGTCTCTTAGGACGGACGGATTCGTTTCGATACACGCGGATTACAGCGGCGGGGAACTGCTGACCAAGCCGTTCACATTCGAGGGCCGGGAGCTGGTGCTAAACTATGCCACCTCGGCCGTCGGGAACGTGCAGGTTGAGCTGCAGAATGCTGCAGGTGAGCCTGTGGCCGAATTCACCCTCGATGAGTGCCCGGAGATATTCGGGGACGAAATCGAGCATGTCGTCGCCTGGAAGGGCGGCTCGGATGTCAGCGCGCTGGCATGAGGGACGCCGACCTGTATTCAATCCGGTTCCGGGAGTGACGTGCCCACTCCACATCTTAGCCTGTCTCATTGACTTGACTGCCGGCTCGTTTCGGCAATCAGAGTCTGTAGCGCGTAAAACGCTGGTTTCTTTCTGTGCACCTTCCAGCGGTCGTCCGCGCCTCGGACGATTTCCACGAGGCCATAGTGGGACTCGGGATTGTCCGCGCCGAAGTACGGTTCATCGAGCAGTTCGTAGACGAAGAACGCCTCGATATCGGGATTCGCGCACATCTTCCGCGCCGTGGCGGCTAAGTAATCGGCTTGCTCCTGCTCGTGGCTACCCAGGCTTCCGTCGCGGCGGTTTATCTCCGTAATCCAGATAGGCTTCCCGTAGCCCTTCAGATGCTCCAACAGGTTAAACTCCCCCCGCACATTCGTAATGTCGCCCATCTCCGAGTACCAGTGCCAGGCGAGGATATCGAAGGGAACCCGGTCCTCCCGAACGAGGCGCTCGAAGAACCCATAGTGCAGCCATCCGCAACTGTCGACGATGGTCATCGCGTTCGGGTCGCCAGCCTTGATGCCGGCATGGAGGCCAAGCAACTCGGCACGGACCTTCTGATATCTTCTCTCCTCGAAGTGCTCTGGTTTGGTGCCGTCCGGGTCTCCCCACTTCCAGACTGTCCCGTCCCTGGTCGTCTCGCCCTTGCGGATCATAGCCCAGCCGTCCAGCTCGTTGCTAAGCTCATAGTGCGTGATTTTGCCCTGGTAGCGCCTGGCCAGAGAGCGGGCGAACTCGAACGACGCTCGTTGTATCTCCTTGAGCGACGCCTCCTCGCTGCGGCAGCTTATGGTGGGGAATATTATGGGGAGGATGCGGACACCGCGCTTGGCCGCCTCCGCCACCAGGCGGTCGTAGCGCTCTGGAGCATCCTTTAGCCCCTTTTCCGACCAGTCGCAGCGATACCACTTCATGCCCAATTGCGCCACAAGGTCAAGCTGCGTTTCAAGCGGCACGTGATAGTACCCCACCTGGGCGGTCGGATGGCCGTTGATACCCCAGTGGAACGGCTTGGACGTGTTTGCAGGCATTGCGCCCATACCTGCACACATGAAAAACAGGATGAATCTCACGCTCTTGCTCTCTCCAATACGAAGGCGGGATAACACTACTTTACCCAGAACGCGTAGAGCCTTGCGTTGCGCAGATGAATCTTGAACCGAACGGGGCGACCGGACAGGTCGGCTATCTTCGCATTCCCTTGCCACTTCACGGGGAGGTTGGTGGAGTTATCTGAAAGTGGTATACACGCCTCCCGCTCGAATCCCGGGACCGTAGTCCCGTCCGCAGACAGCACTTCCACCCTCGCCTCGCCGCGGGCGGCATCGAGGTTCAGATACAGGTCAGTTCCCTCAAACACCAGCGGCTTGGTCAGCACAAAACCCTCGTCCTCAGCGGCGTCCAGCGAAACGAAGCCGTCCAGGCGCAGCGTTGCAAGGCCTATGCCGTAATTCTCGTTTGACTCCTTATAATAGTTATGCGGGGTGGGCTCGGCGGCATAATAGAACCATATCTCGTCCCCGTGAACCTGCGGATATGCACACGCGAGCACAAATCCGGCGTCGAAATGCTGCTTGGGACCGACCGGAATGAAGATGGCCCGGTCACAGACGCGGTGCCACGTGGTGAGGTCGCGGCTGACCGCCAGCTCTACGTTGGAATAACCCCCCTGATTGCCCTCCGGCAGCGGGCCTGTCTGGTTGAAGACCGCCGGCATACCGATGTAAAGCCCTTCATATGTGAAGATGGGCATGTTGTAGATGTCGGTCCTGTATTTGCTTGGATCATCATGAGGGCTACGCACGCGTGTTGAGTCCTTCTTGGCCTGCTCGTTGCGCTCGCGGCCGATTTGCTGGTCCCGCTCATCGGCGCCGAAGATGTAGACCGGCTCGGTCCAGTTGTCGAAGTCCTTGCTTGTGGCAAGGCCTACAGCCCGGCCGTATTTGTTGAAAACCTTCACTGTGACCACATATTGCCCTCTTATATCGTCGTACATAAGGTGAAACTCGTCGCTCGAACGTATCTTCTTGTGCGGACCTGACCAGTGCAGGCCGTCCGGCGACGTGAACGTGGCGCAGGCGTATCCCTCGGGGCGGGGAGTGAATCCCACCGCCTTGTAACGCCGTTGAGGGTCAGAATCGCGGGGGTCGTATAATACATCCATCAGTCCGTAATCGCAGACGAGGTTGTTCTCTTTCGAGCCGTTCCACGGAAGCAGCCGGGTGAATGGCTTCTCCCAGTAGACGCCATCGCGGGAGACGGCAAGGGCGGTGGGCAGCCATTCGCGCTTCTCAGGAAGCTGAAAGCCCCGGCCCTTGGTTGTTCCAAAGGGGGTGTACCAGCACTTGTAGACTTGCTCATCCGGTATCCACACGGCACCTCCCCAACTCAACACCCCCCCATGGTCATTCCCCTTGTCAGGCTCGCGCGTGTATTCCCAGGGGTAGCTGGCGGCGATTACAGGGTTGAGGGGGCTTTTGGCGGGCTGATGAAGCACTCGTTTCAGTCCCTGCATCGTCTCAATGCAGTAATCATCCATAAAGAGCTGCTTCTGACCGGCCGGCATTACGATTTCCCCCTCAGCTGATGCAGGCAGCGGGCGAGCGAAGATGAAGGTGTAAATCAGCAGGCTCGAAATGACACAAAACGGGACGTACCGGAACATTCGGCACCTCCTCGATAAGTGCTTTACATTGCTTACAGCAGCTTGCGGCCCCACTGAGCTATGCTCGAGATATGTTTTTCCATCTGCCTGTGTATGCAGGCGGGCTTCACTTCAGTAGGCGCTTTAGGTGGGTGGTGGTAGAGATCCTCTTCGACCTCGCGCGGATAAACACATTAAGACCTCAACAGAGTCGAGATTGGTCTTTAGGCGACCTTGAACATCTTGGCTTTGGCATACGCAAGAACATCGCCGTCTGGCCCGCGAAGCTCGGCAGAAGTCAGAATCAG
>JALGUK010000581.1 GCA_029820875.1 Candidatus Zipacnadia bacterium | reverse complement strand
AGCCATGCTTGCTCGTTCTCAACAACCGCGACCGCCCTTTGAGCATCGAAATTCAGGGCCTTAATGGTCCTTACCAGGCAACCCAACTCACTTCGACCTCTATGGGCAAGGCCCGCGACGGCCCCAAGCAGCCTTGGTCCGTTACCACGTTCACGGCGGCAGCAAGCAAGCAGGTGCTGCCTCGTTATTCAATCACCGTCCTGCGCGGCTCCCGTTGACCTCTCAGGTTGCGCTCTCTGTAACTTGAATATACCGTTCGTAGGCGGCGTCCCACGCATCTGTCGCACGCGGCTCGAACTCCTCCGGCTCGAACGAGTTGCGGATTACCTCCCGCCCCTGCCCAAGTGAGCTTAACCGCCCGCGTGCCATCGCTTGCATCATAATGTTCCCGAGCGCTGTCGCCTCCACCGGCCCGCACAGCACCCGCCTCTTGGTCGCGCTTGCGGTGAACTGCGACAGAAGTCGGTTCCGGCTACCGCCTCCCACTATGTGAATCACCTGCGCCCTCCTCCCCAACATCTCCTCCAACTTCTCGAGCACCCATCGGTACTTCAGCGCGAGGCTCTCGAGGGCCGTCCGGATGACTTCGCCCCGGGTCTCCGGGACTTCCTGCCCGGTGCGTTTGCAGAATGCCCGGATGCGGGCCGGCATGTCTCCCGGCGGCAGGAAACTGACATCGATCTCCCTCCCGCGCCCATGTCCGCCGGCTCTCTTGCACTAGCCACAGACCCATGATGTTCTTGAGAAGCCGGAATGTCCCGCACACGCCGCCCTCGTTGGTGAAGTTGTAATCCAGGGCTTCCTTGTTAATGACCGGCTCGCGAACCTCCGCCCCCATCAGCGACCAGGTCCCCGAGCTGATGTAAACGTAGTCACCCGCTTGCGTGGGAACCGCCGCGACCGCCGAGCCTGTATCATGACACGCGGGCGCGATGACCTGAACGTCCTGCAGTCCGACATCCTCGGCGACGGACGGATGCAGTGGCCCGAGCACTGTCCCGGGCTCGACGATGTCCGTCAGTATTTCCGTCGGCAGCCCTAACCTCTGAAGCAGCGGCTTCGCCCACTCCCTGCGCCGGGGGTCATAGAACTGGGTCGTCGTCGCAATCGAGAACTCCGAGACCTTCTGGCCGGTCAGCCAAAAGTTGAAAAGGTCCGGCATCATCAGCAGTGTCTCGGCCATCTCAAGAAGAGGCGACTCTTGCACCGACATGGCCAGGAGTTGGAAAAGCGTGTTAAGCTGCATGAACTGGATGCCTGTCTGGTCGAAGATTTCCTCGCGCGGCACCCGCCGACACGCCTCTTCCATCATCCCGTTTGTCCGTTCGTCTCTGTAGTGGTATGGATTCCCCAGCAGAACATCCCCGCGCCCGAGCAACCCGAAGTCCACCCCCCACGTGTCCAGGCCCACTCCCTCAATGCGGATACCTTCACCTGCACACAGCCGCAGGCCTTGCTTGATTTCGTTGAGCAGTCTCGGTGCATCCCAGAACAAGCTCCCCAGAATGTTCACCGGCCCGTTCGGGAAGCGGTGCATCTCCCTTAGGCAAAGCCTTTGCCCGTCGAACTCTCCCAGCACGGCCCGTCCGCTCTCCGCCCCCAGGTCGAACGCCAGGAAGTTTGCGGTTTCTGCCATTCTAACCACCTTGTAATTCGAGGTATCCTTCTCCCCTCTCCCGCAGGGAGAGGGACCGGGGCTGAGGTCCTCCCTACCCCGCCTCCTCCACCCACTCCAGCACCTTCTTATATCTCTCCAGACTTACCGACGGCGGGATTGAGTGATCCGAATGATAAATGTACCCACCGCCCTCGCTTGCCACCCTTACCTTGTCTTGAATAACCGCTTTCGCTTCCGCCTCGTCCGGAAGCATCATCTCGTGGTGAGCGATATTGCCCATGAAAGCCAGGTCCTTGCCGTACTTACGCTTGAGGTCACGCACATCCATTCCCGCGTTGACCTCCATCGGCTGAATGCACTGGAAGCCCGCCTCTATCAGGAGAGGGATAAACTCCTCGAAGTTGCCGTCGCCATGGTAGATTGCCTGAACTCCCAGTTCGCGGAAGGCCTCCCACATGCGTTTCGCTGACGGTAGTTCCAGCTCTCGATACATCTTCGGCGAAAACAGCGGGCCTGTCTTGTACGCCATGTCGCAGCTTAGCAGTACGCCGTCAATGTGAAGCCCTTCCTCGTGCATGATTCGGTATGTGTCAATGACCATGTCTGTATGTGCCTCGATCATATCCCGCATCCACTCGGGCTCCTCGGCCATCGCGGTCAGCGCCTGCGTGAAGCCGAGCTTGCGCCACAGCGACTCAAATCCGCCGTAAAAGTACATGACGACATAGTTGTCGCCTTCGACAATTTCCTGAATTTGCGCCTTCCGCTTTTCCCAGTCCATTTCCGGAGGCGTCCAGTCGTCTACCAGGGAGTAGAACCCTGTCGCCGCGATTCGTTCGCGG
>JALGUK010000087.1 GCA_029820875.1 Candidatus Zipacnadia bacterium | reverse complement strand
TCGGCGTCGTTGTTCTATGAGCCGAGCCGGAAGTCACTGACTGGGCGCGTGCGGCACACGGCGCGGTTTTCGCAGGCGACATCCTATTCAAGCTCGATAAACTTCAGTCGCAATTCCGCTTTCGCGACCAGCGCAGTCACGCGTCAGGACATGAATCTCGTCTTTCGCAACCGCGACAGCGATTCGGATACAAATCTGGGACTTAACTATTCAGCAACCTCGGGAAATTACAGTCAAAGCCGATTTTCTTCGAGCCTCCGCCATACCCAGCAATGGGGCGACGGGCTGACTGCAAACCTCAACGCCACCTTCCGCGACACGACCACCGGCAAGGACACCCCGGACAATCGCGACCTGGACACCCGGCTCGTGCTCAACAAGCGCGGCAACACCTTGGACTGGACGCTCACGGCAGAGCAGCGATGGGATCTTGACAACTACGAAGGCGATAACAACTTTCAATCGCTGCAGCGGCTCCCTGAGCTTGTCCTGCAGACCGACAGCCGGCGACTGAGAGGGCGCCTGCTGGGCAAGATTCCCGGCAGCATTCAGATGAGCCTCGGACAGTTTCGTGAGCGGCGGCCAAGCGGCCAGAGCGGAGCCGCAAACTCTTTGAACTTATTCCGAGGGGCGGTAGACCTGCAATTGGGCGGCTATGGTGCGCAGCCGATTTCCCTCGGCCGCCGAGCCCGTCTACGGTGGACCGGCAGGCTGCGGCAATCTTTTTACGGGGACAGTACCGCTCAATACGTTATCGGCACACGCCTGGATCTTGAAAACGATTACGGAGCCGGCTGGGCATCACGAATAAACTACACCTATACCGGTTCGGCGGGTTTTTCGCCCTACCGGTTTGATTTCGCGGGCGACTACAATTCCATTCGAGGCGAGTTCGGCCGGACCATCCGTAGCTGGGTGCGCCTCTCGACAAACTTCGGACGTGACCTTGACCGCGGCCTGTGGCGGGACATTTCCACCCGCGCCCAGGTGCGTACCGGCCGGACGAGTATGATAGACATCTCGACGGGCTTCAGCCCGGAACGGCATGAGTGGCGGAGCCTCCTTATGCGTTACACCAAGCGCGCCCCGGGAACGCTGGCCTCATCCCTTGGAATGCGGTACGACATTGAGAGGGGCCGGTTGGACCAGTTGAGAGGCGAGCTGGACTGGTTCATCGGGGATATGTGGCGGATTGAATGGCTTGCGGGCTACAACGGCCGTATGAACCGGCTGGACTACAACGATATCCGCGTCACGCGGGACCTGCACTGCTGGACCGCGCAACTGACGTACAGCAAGCAGCAGAAGGCGATACGGTTGGATCTGGGCATCAATGCGTTCCCGGTGCGTAGCCGCGCCTTTGGTGTGGGCACTCAGGGGCAGTATCTGGACACGACCCTCGGCGAGCAGCTATAAACCTTACGGCCTGCGCACCTCGACGCGCCAGTCGGTGATGTCAATATCTGGAACCGTCACATCGCCCTCTCTTTCTGGCGAAAGGGTGTCCTGGTTGGTGAAAACATCGTCCACATCCAGGCGCACCGTCACATAGTCGTTTCCACGCGGTCCCAAGCCGTCGAAAATATTCTCCCCTGTGAACTGTGGATCAAAGATTAACTCCGTTGTCGTGATGAAGTTGAAGCTGATTTCACTCACGTTTTGTCCCAGGTCGGCGATGTCAATCGTCGCCCGCCACGTATTGGAGCCGGTGGGGTCGGTCCAGGCGAAGGGTTGGTCGGCAACCAGGGTGGCGTTCGGCGAAAGGGTGGTCTGGATGGTCGCAGTGCCGCCCTGTGTGAGCGTTCCCGTAATCAGGGTGACGCCGGGAATTGGAGGCGTGCCGGTTGAAACGCTCGAGTTCGCGGTCACTGTTCCGGTGCTGATGGTTTGAACATTTGTCACGTCCGCGGTGAAGACGTCTCTCACCTGGGCCGTCGTCGGCTGAACTTGGATGGTTGATGTCCCGGCGAGGGGGGCAGCGCTTATCTGCAAAGTCAGGCCGAAAACGTCCAGGGAGTCGGCTGCAAGGGTGACTCCGCCCGCGTTCAACTGATTCAGGCGCTCCGTCTCCGCCGTGGTGAGGGGGCGGCTACCGTCCGCGGCTGGGGTGAAGGTCACGCCTCCAGCTATAGTGGCTCCCGTTGCGGCGGTCTCGATTGAGAATGTGCCGGCGTTTTGGTCCGACACGTTCGTTGCGCCCTGTACCATCCCGGTCCCGGAAACGGCGACCGCACCGAGCTGTACCGTCTGCACCGTTAGCAGATGCTGCCCGAGAGCAGCGTCAGTCGGCGAGCCGACAGCGTTGACTATTCCCCCGCCTGCCGTCACAAGCTCCGCTCTCGCAACGGCCGCCCACAGTTGCGGCGGCGGCCCGATGTGGAACTCGAGGAATCGCGTGATGGAGCCGGTGCCCCAGCCGTTCCCCCAGAACGGCCCTGCCGCAACCGGTAAGGGGCCGTCGGTACCGTGGTCTTCATCGGTGTCAACGGCGAAGAAATAGTAATAAGCGGGATTGATGCGGCCTTTGACCGTCATTTGAAACGCGATAACCCGGTCTGGTACGTGCACCCCGCTTCCAGGGCCTTCTGGGTAGCGGGCGCAACCTGACAGTGCGGCGAGGAGCCCCAGCATGCACGCGAGGTGCAAGATGCGATTCATGGGCGGGAAATCTCCTTGGGCTATCTGGTTTCGTCCACTCTCACAATTCCATATTCGATGCGGCTTCCCCTTCCACCCTCAACTTGACTGATTCCGAGCCCCTTCCAAAGGGGCGAGCCGCGGCTGTCCTTTATTACCACCCGCCGACGCGCAACCCGCACGGCTTCGGCGAGCACTTCCGGGGAGATGCTACGTGGATCTGCAAGCTCCCGGAGAGATGCCATCGCCTGTGACTGCATTACGGGGGAGCTGAACAACGGATCGAAGTAAACCACGTCAAAGCTGGCGGATGGGTACTGCGCGAGGGCCTCACGGTGATCGGCGCAGACGACCTCGACGCGTCGCATCGCTTCGTTCAGCGCGTTTGAATCCGTCACATACTCCTTCAGCCCGACGGCCACCAGCGTGGCTATAAGGGGAACAACCTCGATTCCGACGACTCGCCCTGACCGGCCCACTACAAAGCTCGCGACGATTGCATCCGACCCTCTGCCGAGTGTGCAGTCAAGCACCGTGTCCCCCTCGTGCAGGTTCATCGCGGCTATCATAGGGTCTGGGCGCCCAAGCTGGAGGCCCTTGATTCGCACCTTGGCCATGTTGGGGTGAAAAAAGAAGTCGTCCGACAATTTCGGCGATGTGAACACGGCGCCGTCGGGTCGAACCACGACGACGCCGTCCACGTTATGCGCCTGCATGAGCCGCGTCAGGTTTTGCCCGCGGCGGGGAACAAACGGGGCCCCGAGGCGCTCTGCAATCTGTTCCGCTTGTGCTGTCAGCTTGGCGTCAGCGCGACGGGAGGTTGTGACCACCAGCGTCAGCATGATTCCCCAGCGCCGTTCTTCTGCCGATGATGAAGCAGACCGTACTCAATGCTATCCACGAGGGCCTCCCAACTGGCCTCGATGATGTTCGGGTCCACGCCGACGGTGCCCCACGCGTCTCCATTGTCCTTGCTGTCTATGAGGACGCGAACAGCCGCCGCAGTGCCCTCGGTTTCGTCCAGCACGCGGACCTTGAAGTCGGTGAGCTGGATGTTGGCAAGGTGCGGATAGAACTCGAGGAGAGCCTTCCGCAGCGCGTTATCCAGGGCATTTACCGGCCCGTTTCCGTCGGCGGCCGTGTGAACGACCCGCCCGTCCACCTCCACCTTTATGGTGGCCTCCGAACGTGCCTGGGATTGACCTTCGGATTTCTCGATAATCACGCGGAACCCTTTAAGATCGAAGAGCTTGCGGTAGGTGCCCATAACCTTGTGCGCGAGCAGCTCGAATGAACCCTCCGCCGCCTCGTACTGGTACCCCTGGTGCTCGCGTTCCTTTAGCTTGCGCAGGACCTCCCGAACCACGGGATCGTTCTTGGTCAGACCGGGTCTGAGCTTCTTCAGTTTGATCAGCACGGTGCTTGACCCTGCTTGGTCGGACAGCAAAATCCGCCGCTCGTTGCCGACCGATTTCGGGTCAACGTGCTCAAAGGAGCGGGTAATCTTGGCGACCCCGTCCACATGGGTTCCGCCCTTGTGCGCGAAGGCGGACGCGCCGACGTATGGTTGGCGGTGGTCGTGGGACTGAAGGAGCAGGGCGGCCACAAGGCGGGCCGTCTCCGTCAGGGCCTGGAGGCGCCCGTCATGCAGGCACTTGATTCCCATCTTCAGTTCCAGGTCTGGGATAATTGTACAGAGATTGCAGTTTCCGCACCGCTCCCCGTAGCCGTTGATTGTGCCTTGCACATGGTCCACCCCGAGCCGAACGGCCTCCAGCGTATTCGCGACGGCAAGGCCTGAATCATTGTGGACATGAACTCCGAAAGGCGCTTTGGTCTGCTTCATAGCGTTCTCGGTGATTTCGGCGAATTCCCAGAGCATCGTCCCGCCGTTGGTGTCGCACAGGACGATACGGTCCGCGCCCCCGCTGAGTGCTGCATCGAGCGTCGCGAGCGCATATTCGGGGTCGGCCTTGTACCCGTCGAAATAGTGCTCGGCGTCGTAGATGACCTCGCGGTTGTGCCTCTTGATGAAGCGTACGCTATCCTCAATCATCCGCAGGTTCTCATCGAGGTCGGTACGGAGCACTTCGGTCACATGGAGGTCCCAGCTCTTCCCGAAAACAACCACGGTCGGCGTGTCGGCTTCAATGAGGGCACGCAGGTTTGGATCGTCCTCCGGGTCGATGTGTGCTCTGCAGGTGCTCCCGAACGCGGCGAGCGTAGCGTGCCTCAGTTCGAGTTCGTCCCGCGCGCGCTGGAAGAACTCGATGTCCCGCGGGTTTGACGGATTCGGCCAGCCGCCTTCGATGTAGCTGACGCCGAGGTCATCGAGCTTCTGGGCGATGCGGAGCTTGTCGGAGACGGAGAAGGCAATGCCTTCGGCCTGCGCTCCATCACGCAAAGTGGTGTCGAGTATCTCTACCGTTTTCATTTGTAGGCTCCTCCAGTCGGTGCCCATGCGGCGACTGACTGTCGGGCAATGTACCGGGGACAGAACAAAACATCCGCCTCCATTTGGAGGCGGATCGAGAATCGCCCGCGGTACCACTCCAATTGACCGGCCTGCTTGCTGCCTTGCGCAAGCCTGGTCCGCTCAGTCAGCACAGGAGCTTCGCTCCGATGCCGCCTTCCGTGTAACGGTGGAAGCTCCGTCGGAGTCTACTCGGGGACAAAGGTCCCCTTTCGGTCCGCGACTCGGGGGAGATTTTCGTTCGGGGCTGGTCGCCAGGCTCACACCATCCCCGGCTCGCTGAGACCGGGCCGACCGACTACTCGTCCCCGTCATCGTCTTTGGGCAGGCATTAAACTACAATTTTTTGCATTTTAGCACAAGGGCCCGACAATTGCAAGTGTTTTGGGCATTATAAATTCTTGCCCATAGTTCTTGAGCCTTGCTGACCTCCCGCCGCACAAGAGATATGGTTTTGCGCGCCGGCCGACACGTGTCCGCGGCAGGGAGGACAAACACCGTATGAAGTGGAAATTCTCGCCAAAGGATGGGAAACTATGGAAAGTCCCAAAATAGTTCAACAAAGGCCCTCGGGGAAGGTCTGCGGGCTGATTGTCGCGCGAGGCGGGTCCAAGGGAATTCCCCACAAGAACATCGTGCCGCTGTGCGGGCGGCCGCTTTTGCTTTACACCGTTGATGCAGCGCTTTCGGCGAAGACCCTTGACCGTGTGATAATCAGCACCGATGACGAAGAGATCGCCGCGGTCGCACGGGATGCAGGTGTTGAGGTTCCTTTCATGCGTCCGGCTGAATTCGCTCAGGATGACACCCCCCATTTTCAGGTCATCGAGCACGCGGCTCTGTGGCTTCGGGACAACTGGCCCGAGTACGAGATAATTGTGGGGCTGCAGCCGACCTCACCCTTCCGCGGCGCCGATATAATTGACGAGGCGGTCGAGAAGCTGATTCAGCTTAACGCCGATGCGGTTTTCACAGTTCGCGAGCCTGATACGCCGCCTGACGCGATGCTCATACTCGATGGAGACGCCGTCCGCTTCCGCACCAACGCTTCCCTGAACGAGGGCGGCAGTCCGGATGGGCAAAAGACCTACTACATGAAAAACGGGGCCTGTGAGGTCTATCGCCGCGACATCGTCATCGAGCAGAAGCGGCTTTACGGGCAGGGGGACAATGTGGCGGTCGTGGTGATGAGCAAGCTTGAGTCATTGGATATTGACGATCCGATTGACCTCGTCATCGCCGAAGCAGTGATGGCCCAGCGTGGACAACTGGAAGGGCACTGACCTTCCATCCAAGCTACGGAGGATTTGCCGTGAAAGCCTGTGGCCTTATCCTTGCCCGTGCCAGTTCCCATCCCATTCCGCGCAAGAACCTCGTCCTCCTGGCGGGCAAGCCGCTGGTTATCTACACTTTTGATGCCGCCCGGCAGGCCGAAACCCTCGAACGGAGCTTTGTCAGCACGGACGATGAAGAAATCGCGGAACTCGCGCGCGAAAATGGAATCGAAGTGCCGTTCATGAGGCCTGCAGAACTCTCAGAGGAGGGCACACCGCATCTGGCCGTGGTGCGCCACTTCGCCCAGTGGCTGGAGGAGAACGCGCCGGAGTTTGAGCTGATTGTCGGCCTGCAGCCATCGTCACCGTTTCGCGGACCTGAGATTATTGACGAGGCCGTAAGCAAAATGCGGGAAACGGGCGCGGAGGCGATCGTCAGCGTGTGCCAGCCGCGCCGTGGAGGTCTACCGCCGCGACATCGTCCTTACACAGGAGAGCCTTTACGGCAGCGGCCAGGACATCCGGTCTGTGGTCATGGACCGTGTTGACTCCATTGAGATTGTCACAGAACTGGACCTTGCCATCGCAGAGGCAGTCATGCAGAAGCGGTTGCGTGGCAGCTCGCCTTGAAGGCTCACATGTTTAGGCATTCCGTCAGCTTGCGAAGGAGTTGCCGCGGTGCTTTCATATCGGCCCAATGAGATTTGGAGTGAGCAATACGCCGAGTGGATCGAGAAGGCCGATACAAAGCACGACGTCCCTGGAGCAGATGTTTACCGGCATTATCTGGATGTGCTCCAAATTGCGCCGGAACACGTAGTGTTGGATCTGGGCGTTGGAACCGGACGGTTGCTGCTCGATTTGACGGCGCGGGCGAGGTTCGTTTGCGGTATGGACATCTCCAAGGCGATGATAACCCGCGCCAAGAGATGGCTGGGAGCGGGCGTGGGCCTTGTCCTGGGCGACGCGCAGCGGCTACCCTTTGCTGCGGAATCGTTCGATCACATAGTCGCCTGGGCCGTCTGGGAGAACATCCCTGACCAACGATTGGCTCTCTATGAGGCGGCCAGGGTCCTGCGTCCAGGAGGTCGCCTTTTATTGAGCAGCAAGAATCTGACCAACGCACGATGCCTGCGTCTTGCGTGGTGGCGGGTGAAAGGAAATCTCGTTCGCATGTTCTGGCGATGGGCCCGCGAGCGGCCCTCGGTCGTCCGCATGTTTCCGAACAGGCTTAGGGCGAAGTTTGAACAGGCCGTGCGGCGCGTAGACATCCCGCAGTATCCAACCCTGTGGCCTGCATTTGTTTTGAGGGCTTGCAACCTCGGGATGAGACTGAAGTTGCTGCACAAGTTCACCGGCGCCGGTCTCGACGATGATTGCCGCGCGCCTGACAGAGCCTGGACGCACCAGCAGTTGATCGCGGTTTTCGAAAAAGCAAGAGCGTGAGCGACTCGCGTGCTCATCTTAGCGAGTTCCTGGGAGACCTGACGATGGCAAGTAGAAGCGACATGCCGGGATTTGACAAGCGGCTGGCCCACGAGTACGTCGAGAGCCTGTGTCAGTTCCACCGAATGCAAGTCAGCCCGGAATATCGAGCGGCGCTGGACTGGTGCCGGGAATTGGTGGAGAGCTGGGGCATAAGTACTCAGCTCCACCAGTACCTCTCCGACGGTGTTACACGGGTCTGGACACTCCTCACGCCGGAAGGCTGGGACTGCCGGTCCGCACAGTTATGGGCCGGCCCGGAGGGACAGACTCTCGAGAAGCTGTGCGACTACAAGGAGGTCCCAATGAGCCTGGTGGAGCGCAGCGCACCGCTCGAGGAGTGCGTTCGGGAGGTCGTCGTCGTGGATGACCCCGATGCCATAGCCCCGGACACGCGCAAGCGCCTTAAGGACAACTGGGTTCTCACATCAGCAAGCCTGGCGCGAGTGCGGGAGATCGCGGTGCAGGAGCACGGCGCCCTCGGGATTCTCTATCACGGCGGCGAGAGCTGGAGCAAGAAGGCGGAACGGGGCGATGATGCGCGTGTTTACGGGCAGTTTTGGTGGGTCGGCCCCGAGAAGCGCTGCCCCGGGTTTGTTCTCACGCCCGCCCAAGGCCGGCGACTCGCCGAGCTGGCCAAGAAAGGACCTGTGCAGGCGCGGGCACATGTAGATGCGCGGTTTTACAAGGGTACATTGGACCTTCTTTCAGCGAGGGTCCCCGGTGAATCGGACGAAGAGGTGCTTGTGGTCGCGCATCTTGACCACCCAAAACCCGGCGCAAATGACAACAACTCCGGTTGCGCCGTGGCACTGGAGCTTCTACGGGCACTCCATCGCGGCCGCGAGGAAGGACGCATACCCAGGCTGCCGCTTACCGTCAACGTACTGATTACGCAGGAGATTACAGGCACGATACCCTACATCGCCGCGCGGGAGGACCTCGAGCAGGTTGTAGCCGTCATTGCTCTGGATATGGTGGGCCATCGCGAGGAAGGGAACATGGACTTCATGGCCACGCGCGTGCCCGCCGCTACATGCGATGCCGCCAACGATGTCCTAAAGAGGATGATTGCCGGCCTGGGGACTGTCGAAGGGCAGAGCTGGAACTTCCAGTTGAAGGACTTTTGCAGTGGAAGCGACCATTACGCGTTCTGCGACAGTACGGTTGGCATCCCTGCGACGCTCCTTGCCAGATGGCCGGACCCGCGGTACCACAGCACCCTTGACACGCCGGAGTTCGTGGACCCCGATGCTCTGGCCGCTGCAGGCGCCTTCACGTGGGCATTCATTAAGGCGGCGTGCGAAAATCGTGACATTCTGCGGGCTGGTCGCGGTGCATCTCAAGCAAAGGCCGCGACGGCTGGAGGCGGGCCTGTCTATCGAAGAGCGTTCAAGGGGCCTATCATGCTGCGAACCCTGCTGCCGGATATGACGCCCGAGCAGCGTGTGCTGTTTGGGGAGATGGTCAAGTATCCGCCCGACTCGCGACACCGGCCGATTGACAGCCTCATCCTCGCCCTGAACTGGATGGACGGCCGCCGAAGCCTGGATGAGGTCCTTGCCCTGGTCGAATCAGAGGTGCTTGAGAGCGCGGTTCAGGTGGAGCTCGTTCGGGATTTCACGGCTTTGCTGCGTGACCATAATCTCTTGGTGCCAGTGCAATGCTAAACCGAGATTACTGGAACGCCGAATATGTAGAATACTGGAA
>JALGUK010000580.1 GCA_029820875.1 Candidatus Zipacnadia bacterium | reverse complement strand
GGTATTCTTACCGGCGACCGCAAGTTCCCCGTAGGCCGCATAGATGTCGATAAGCGGCACGTTCATCTGGCGGGCGATGTGCCGGACGCGGTGGACATACCTTTGAGTCTCGAACGTGATGCCGCGTTCCTTGTAGACGGGGTTCAGTTTCACGATTTTCTCCAGGGCAAATGTTAATGGCGGCGGGGTCACAAGGAGCGGCACCGCGCCCGCTTCCCGAATCCGCGTAATCATCTGCCGCAGGTTCGCCTCGTACTTGTCAATCGGCAGCCTCGGTCCGGTCGCCTCCGGATCCCAGTGGCAATCGTTGGTGGGTTCATGGACAGGACGTCCCTGTCCAGTCGCTTGATGGCCTGGTCTGTGCGCTCGCCGCCGATGCCGGCATTGATGACCCGGACGGGGCCGACGGTTTCGGTCAGCCGTTTCTGCAGGAGCTGCTCGTAGGTCTGCTCGAATGTAACGCCCGCACGTATCCCTCGCGTGATGGAGTCACCCATGCAGACGATGCGGACAGGTTCCGCCTTCTGTGTGGTCTGTTCTCCCTCTTGTGCGGTAAGGTACATGCAGCAGCCAAGGGCAAGTATGCTGCCGATAGCAAGAATTCGCATTTCGGCAACCTCCATATCAAATGCATAGAAGACACAAGAGGCAACAGTTTGGCCTCACGAGCGTCCGGATTCGCCAAAACCATGCCCGTGACCTCCGTCTGATGGTATCTTTGCCAAGGCGAGGAAAATCAGCCGCAGCGGCGAAAAGGTGGATATACATCGGGATACATCAGGACTTTCATAAAGAGGTGCGTCACCATGCAATGGGAATCCACGTGGCTGCCGGAATTAAGATTGTTGTTAGCGGTGAGCTTGTTCTCTTGCGTCGGCGTTGTGATGGCGCAGGGAGTCAAGATTATGGACGCTGAAGAGGGCGATTTGTCCAGGTGGCAAATCTCCAACAGCCCGGACTACTACAAGGGCGGCTACGGTCAAAAGGCCCTCTCGATTGTCAACGAGGGCAAAGACGGCGGGCCGTGCCTTGCGGTGGACATCGACTTCCGTAAGCCCGGCCCCAACGAGATATGCTTCATCACCCGAAGCGGGGGCTACAAGGCGCCTGACGGGCTGAGCTTCTCGTATAAGATTGTGGCGAAGCAGCCGGAACTTAAGCTTTACGCCCTCGCGCGGACGCGGTGGTCGTCCACTCAGTTCTTTGATTACATCTTCGCCGAGGCCGACCAGCCGGTGAAATGCAATATCTGGCACGATGTCAGCCTCCGGCGGGATGCGATAAAGAACATACGCAACATCTGGAGCCTCATGCAAGTAAACGAGATGACTGCACTGACGTTTCGGTTTCAGGACGTCGCGGGCGTGGATGTCCCCTTCCGGGTGCTGATTGATGATATACAGTTCCATTATGACACCGAAGCCGCTTCTGCATACAAACCCACGCGTATCACGCGTATCACGCGTCCCAAGCACGAGACGCCGCATGTCCTCCTTATCCGCAACAGCGGCGAGGGGTATTACAACTTCGAAAGGTATCTCCCCACGCTTGCGCCGGGGGTGCATTTCGAGAGCTACAAGTTCCAGGGGTTGCATTTTCCCATCTGGGGCTTGACCGATGACCTGACCGACTTTGACCTCGTGGCGCTCGTGGACGCGGACAGCTATTCCCTCAGCGACAAACAACTCTTTTCACTGGCCGACTCCGTCTACAGCGGGGCCGGGCTGCTTGTCGCGGTAGGGCCTAACAGTGTGGCGAAGGCCTTCGACAAGCGGGGGATACTCGAGCGGATGATTCCGGTCGAGGCCTCAGGCGGAAAGACGGTGCGCAGCGGCAGTTCTCCCATCGTCCATCGGATCGGCCCGCTTGAGGGGATGCCCGAGGCGCAGCTTATGCCTCCCGGGCCGATGCAGGACCTAAAGCCGAAGCCGGGTGCGGATGTATGCCTGCAGACGCCGTCCGGTGAGCCGATCCTCGTAGTGGGCCGGTTCGGGCGGGGGCGTGTGGCGGTGCTGAACGCTTACCCCGACGCCGCCCGTGACCTGGACAAGAC
>JALGUK010000086.1 GCA_029820875.1 Candidatus Zipacnadia bacterium | reverse complement strand
TTTGGAGCCGAGAATCGTGGTTCGAATCCACGCCGGGGAGCCACAGCCCAGATCCATAACTTCCCGCCGCCCCGGACTGCAACACCTGCGGGCCTTCATTCGGCAGTTTGGAACGGATCGCGTCCTGGGCTCCGCCCAGGACGCCTAGAACCGGGAGAACGAACTCTTCCCTGAAAGAAAGTGCGAAAAATAGTGGACACTACCACTACGCCACCTCCCGTCGGGTAGCAGATTTCGATCCATTCAGGATCGCATCCAGGGCCCAGAGATCCCGGGCCCCATGATCTTCCGAAAGTTCTTCTCGGTGGCCGGGCAGGTTTAGGCCGCTCACCACTTCACCATCTTTGCGCCGCGCCAACAGTTTACCCGCCGCGTCCGCACCCCAGGGCCGGTCTCTCGATGATTTTCTCCGAGGCAACGGTGCAACGACGGCAGCACCTCCAGCCGGTGAACCACGGTCCCACTCCCCCGTCCGGCTAGCGTCTCCGTTCTGAACGCACCATGCGGTGCTCCGACGAGAAAAGGCTCAAGCCAGTTGACGAGACTCACTGACTTCTTCACGGTATCAGTATTTCGAGCGGCCTAGCTTCATCTAATCTAATGATGCACTTCGTTTGCTCTCCCGTTTGGAGCTCAATGACCGTACCCCAGCCATCAACCTTCCAAGCGCTCGACTCAGATGATTGTGATTGAAGGGTAATCTCAGAGAATCGGGCGTCTCCCAGTAGACTCCGCTCTTTCACATCGACAGTCACTGTTTCGAATCGCTCCGTGTGCTCGATCCGTAAGCGCCCGTGAACCTTCGACAAGACGATCTTGAGTGGACCACAGACCCATTTTGTGTGACTTGCTCGTTCCACCGACCGGTCAACCGTCGGATAGTCAGGTATTGCGCGCGTGCCGAGACCCAACCGATCCCGAATCTGTTGAGCGCGTACTTCGCGCTGGCGAGCCTGCCCCTCATCTCCCCTACTCCTGAAATACTCAGCGTGTCGCTCGAGGCTGCGCACCAGTCGCTGTGCGGCAAACCTCTTCACTTCGGACGTGTTCGCAGTGCGTTCGAGGTGTTCATAGTATTGAAGTGCATCAACGATTCTTCCCGTACGTTCAATTGCCGCTCCGACCACCTGTGGCGGAATGCCATATTGATCCGTCCGCGCTCCACCCTTGTTTCCTCTGCCGACAAAGTGCCGGTGAAGGAACCCGCTGATAATCGCTTGGCTGTCAGCAGCTTCCATAGGAAGGTTCTCTGACATTGCCAGTTCATACACAACCGCTCGCATAACCTCGATGTCGCCGCCCATCTTTCTCAACTCGAAGCTGATATCGCCGACTGTGGCTGCACCAAGCTCTGAAAAATACCCCTGCTCGGCTGCTCGTACAGCTGCGGCCCATTCACGTTCCTTCACGTAGAGCCGAGTTGCAAGAACAGCGGCGGCAATTAACGCTTTGCGGTTAGCGGCCCGCAATGACGCTATAAGCAATTTCGCGGCTCGTTCTCTATCGGGGCGCAACCTCACCATTTCAACCGCCAACTGGAGGTCACCCCTCTCGATCGCAGCGTCAGCGACCGCATGAATGCCCTCGTCCTCGATGCTCTCGGTCTCCCATGAACTCCGTCCGTGTTCCCGCCATTGACGGAGAACCTCACTGTGGTCCTTCAGTTTGCCGAACCACTCGAGACTACCAGGGAAGGGGGTGGTGAGCGCCTTCGCTCGCTTATACTCTTTTCGCTCCGGGCCACCACTCCGTTCCCAGAGTCTGACCGCCTCACTGAAGTCACCTGCAGCATAGGCAATTGCAGCACGCTGAGTATCAGTTACGGGAACACCGTCTCCGACAAACCGCTTGAACGCTATGTTGAGTTTCTGCCACGGAATCCTGGATCTTTCCATGTTTTTCGAAAGCCGCTCTGCTACTTCGGGCAACACAAATGCTCGCCAGGTGACATCAGAAACCAAATCTCCCCGCGAGTCATCTTCCAACGCCGCGGAAGCGAGCGCATCCAAGAACGTGGATTCCACCTCATCAGCCCGAGTCATGAAATCCGCCGCACGGCTTTCCAGCCGAGTGGTAAGATTCGTTTCTCGAGCAGCTAGATTGCAAAGTGTCTGCCAGTCGCGCGCTATCCAATAGCAGCGAAAAGCATCTTCGTTTAGACCGAGCTCTTGGTACTTCTTACCAGCCTCACCATACTTGTTTTCACACTCAGCTGCCAAAGCTATGCATTTCCCCGATTCGTGCTCGTCACCTGCGCTGCGGTAAGCAAGTGCAGCCTGCCTCAGAAGATATGCATCCCGCTTCCTCTGGCCCTGCGTCGAGTATTCCGCAGCCTGTTCCCGTGGATCGACACGCTCTCCACTCCATGCCCGTTCCTTAATCGGGGCAAGACAAGTAACAGCATCCTTCCAAACTTCGCGTCCACCGGCCCGTGCCATGAGGCGGTCTTGGACCTCTGTGTTAGTTGCAAACTCCCAGAAAGTCTGTAGCGCCTCCCGCGAGTCCACCACTATCAGTTGACCTTTCGCCCTGCTAGCCGCGACGTAAAGGCGATTAAGGAAATATTCATACGGAAGCCGCTTTTCCCGGTCTCCCACGCTCACGTCGCCGTTCAGAAGCTCCAGAAAACCCTCTGGCGCACTCTCTCCGAACCGGTACAGAACAACCGCCGGAAACTCCAGTCCTTTCGCCCGAGTCGGTCCCAGGACATTCCGGTACACACCGCCAGATTCCTCTTCTATGGCTTTGAGTATCGAGTCTTTCTGGGCATACCCGCTCTCTTCACCATCTTCACAGTTGACCAATTTCACCAGCTCAGAATGACGCTTTAATTGCTGAGTTGTTTCGGAGTCGCAGGCGGCCGCCCAGACCGTTTGCGAAGGCGTGTCCATCCACCAGGCCTCCTGTGGCTTCACGCCTCGCGCGTCCAAAAGTGCTGCTCGGACCAACTGAATCAGATTGCAGAAGCGCACGATACCCGGGTTCGACCGATAGTTAAGGCGTAGCTCTTTGTAGCTCAAGTCGATGCGTGCCCGCTCACGTGGATCGAGGACGGCACAAAACCGCTCATGAAAGTACGCGCAAACCGCATCCCACCGGAATCCAGTCGGATTTATTGTTTGAAGTGGATCGCCCGCGAACACAATCGGTACGCGCCGTAGCTCCTCGGCTTGGAGCGATCTCCGTCCGAACAAAGAAAGCTGGAAGATGATGTCCAATTCGACCGGAGTAAAGTCTTGGGCTTCATCGCAGAAAACTGCAGCCCACTCGTTGTTGGAAACGGCACCAGAGTCAAGCACAGCTGCTGCCAAATCTTGGTCATCCCAATAATCCTTCTCCTCACATAACCGCTTGTACCAACTACACCAGACACGGTCATATATCTCCCGGTAAGCCTCTTGTGATATTGAGCGGCGCCGGCGCGGGAGTGCCATAAACTCCTCTGGCCCTAGTTCCTCGTCTTTACTACTGCGAATTCCTTTGATGTATGACCGGATAGCGTGCCACGAAACGTCCGGTGACATCCTTCTCGCCTCAGGGCGCTTTTCGAAGTGCACTGTCCATAGCTGGCGGAATCTCGAATAGTTCACGTAACGATCTTGAGGTAGTTTCTTCTGCTCTTCGTCGGGCAGTAGAGAATAAAGAAAGTTGTGGAATACCACAAAAGAGCGCGAAAGGACGGCACTCACCTCCGTGGGGTCGTGTGCCCCTTCAAGAAGCCGTTCGTGATGAGCAGTCAGCAAACCTCGCACGGTCTCGCGTGCACGTTCGAGAAGGTCGGGGCTACAGGTCATGTAAAGCGGAAGTTGGGTTGTGCGCTGGCGCAGTGAAAAATCGACATAGTCGGCTGCTAGGTACTGGAGCATTGTTGATTTGCCGCTTCCAGCGCGTCCGTTGATAAAAAGCGGGTAGCCGAGCTCGTCCTTTGCACCCGCTTGACGAATCGACTCCAAGAGCTCGGCTTCTTCCGGGGATAGAGCCAAGTTGGCCTCTTCGTCCTTCTGTATCCTGAGCCAAGCATCCTGGTCCAGCACCATAAGGAGGGGATATGACCGCGCGGCGATTCGAGAGAGTTCGTGCTGGCCTTCCCTGACTCTCGAAAGGTGTTTACGGTGCTTGGCAAGGACGCTATTGTCATCGATGGGATGCCGCAGGGGTTCGAGCAGAAGGAGTCGGTTGAGATCCGGCCTGTACAAGTACGCCACGCCGATGCGTTGCTTGTTCTCCCAGTGGATGTGGCAGTCGGTATTGGTGTCACTTGGGTGAAGGACGTCTGGCTCCATCTGCTCAAGCATCTGATGGTAAAGGGCGAGGAATTCTCGGTTCCCCGGTTCCCGCATCTTCTTGACCCAGGTTTCAGTTTCCAAGGTCAACAGCTCGTCATTTAGCTCCTCTTCTTGAAAAACTTCATACAACCAGCGCCGCTCTTCATCGCTTGGTACCGGTAAAGGAGGACGAGGAGACGTACGGGTCAGTTCATCATGGATCGCCTTGAAATCGGCATCCTCGTACGGTACAAGTTGACGAGTAATTCCAGTCTCTTTGTCCCAGCCCGATAGGAAGTTCTCATAGTCGTTGCTCCCGCGTGCGAGCACACGCAGGAAAAGGATTAGCTCATCGTTTCCCACGGGTACACGGTACGCAATTAGTCGAAAACTGCGGCCAAGGTTTTTCTTGAGAAAATGCGTCGGCCGGAAAAAGCTGAAGCCAGTCAAGTTCTGAGTCTTCCCCACAGAAATCTCGAGGTTCTTGACGAGTGAACTTTGGCCGTGGCGCGTGGCATCGTTCTTACAGGCATCTGTAACGAATACGTACAAAGGCATCGTTCCCTACTCCTCCTGAGGTCGGATCAGGTAGTGTGTGATCAATCCTATGAATCGCCGCTCTCGGCTCAACGTGCATAGTGAATCCAGAAGACCCAGTCGCTCACCACACACTTTGCATTTGTGCTCCTGATGGCCTAGGTGAGCGCAACACTTACCTTCACGGTGCTGTACACTTGCAGCCGTTGGGCAAGTACGCGAGACTGTGAGTTCCATTGTTGATCCGATCCGAGCCCAATGATCGGACTGGATTTCGATGGTGTACATCAAATCGTATCCCGAATCTCAGCCGCCGCGATATCTCCAAAATACTGTACAAATCAGAGCGAGTAAAGGCCCACCTACTGACGCTCAGCGCCGATTGCCCGGCCAAGAACAGAAGCAATGGTGTGGTCAATCCTGTTGTCCAGAATCACCGACTATCGTGAACGCCTGTTTCGTGACCTCCTGTGTCTGCACTTCCGCACCCGTTTCCAGCAAGCGGGCTCCGTTGACAACGGCGCGGCGCGACCGATGGCGAGGTTGATGAAGGTGCCATGGTAAGCGAGCTCGCCATACCGGAAGAGTCGGGGTAGAAGTGCCAGGGCGTGGTGGGCCAGGGTTTGATTGATGAACGGTTCCTGGCGTTCCAGCGCTTCCACGGCGCTGCAGCTTGGTTCGTCGTCATCGTCCAGGCTCGGATCAACGATCTCCGGGAAGAGTTCGGCGACCGTGCGCAGTCGGGTCGCTGATCGGTTGTTGACCCAGTTCCAGGGCTCGCCCAACACAGTTTGTCCGCAGCTTGCGTTGTTGCCGATGTCGAGCCAGTAGTCTACCTTGCTCCGACGGCCGATCACGGACGCCGCTATGAGATTGCGGGCGGCTCGGGTGTCTACGTAGCCGATGAGGTGGGAGTGACGGAGGAAACTTGGTCGGGGCCGGACGCGGGAAAGACTCAGCTTAATCGCTCAGTCCGCTGAAGAAGCAGAGTACAGCAAAACCAGCCTGAACCAATGGCCACGGCTCCCACGCTGTCGGCAAATACAGGTTCGAGAAAAGGGCGCAGAGCAGGCAGATTGCCGCAACAGGTTCGAGTGATTCGGCACGCGGTGACACTTGGTAGACGACGCACAAGTAGTCTTTGGCCGCTACCGCCACCCCGACTAAAATGGCAACCGTGCCGATCGGGTAAGCACTTAGCCCCCCAGGAACGCTCCGAGGACTAAGCTCGTGATCGGGCCACCGATGCCCATAACCCGCCCTCCCCCGCCCCACGGTTTCGTTGGACACAGATTTGGGATAAAGAGTATCCGTATGTCCAACACCAAATCTTCGGTTTCCGGGGGCGCGGAAGGAGCCCGGAGGGCGACTGAAGCGGCCCCGGAAACCGGCCGCAACCGCCGCCGCCGGTGGTCGACCAACTACAAAATGAGCGTCGTTATCGAACTGCTCCGTGGGGCTGACCTGGAGTCTCTCAGCCGCAAGTACGCCGTCACTGCCGCCGCTTTCTCGGCCTGGCGGGATGCATTCCTGGCAGCTGGCGAAGCCAGTCTCAAGGTTCGGCAGCAGGACCTGGTCGACGAGCAGGGCCGGCGGTTCAAGTCGCTGAGCGCGATCGCCCAGGAGATCACCGGCACCAAGTGGAACGGCCTGCTGTTCTTTGGCCTGACGGAGAAAAAGAATGGCCGGCGGTAACGGGCTCCCCGCAACACGTGCCGCGCCAAATCGAGCGGCTCCGGGGCGAGCTTCCATCTGCTGACTGAACTCACTCCGCTCCAGGCCAAAGCTCTCCACCTAGTCGAGCTATAGCCAGAAACAGGAATCTCTTCTCTGCCCTTTCCCTCGTAGTGTCAATCAGATAGCACTTGACGCGACCTGGAACTTCCACCTAGCGTCGCCGGTTCAATTCGAAGTGTGCCTAAGCTCCGATTGCCGGCCAACCATGGCGGGGCGAAAACCGGCTCACGGTCACCCTCCACCATCACCCCCAACCTCCTTGAAACAAGACACTTAGCCAATTCGCTTCCCGTAATCCCGCCTCCGCCATGCTATAACAGGACCGGCACGGATACTCCCGCTCGCCGCCGGATGTTTGACAACCGCATATTCCACGGGAAACTGCCGTCCTCGGCACATGTGCACCCAGCCCGGTAACAGGACCGGCACGGATACTCCCGCTCGCCGCCGGATGTTTGACAACCGCATATTCCACGGGAAACTGCCGTCCTCGGCACATGTGCACCCAGCCCGGGTCTTGGTTGCCAGTGCCCGTCCCGCCAGAGTGCGGTGAAAACAAGATTTGATGGCCGCTGATTCCAGCCACTTCAGGTCTCACCTGTGATCGAGAACGAACCCGTGCGGGCTCCTGGAACGGTCTTGGTTCAGCCGCAACGCCGGGAACTGCGGTGCTGCACCGCTGGTTCCGGCCGCGGAACAGGCCCCCGTCCCGGTGTAGCTGTTCTCCGAAGAGCCGCGCCGCGCAAAAAAGTGAGGATTCGAACCCAATTTGGACCTAACTCTAAT
>JALGUK010000085.1:3784-16234 GCA_029820875.1 Candidatus Zipacnadia bacterium | reverse complement strand
GCAGTACGTGTTTGTCTCGGCCGATAACGGGCAGACGTGGAAGCGTAGCAACCTCATTGACATCGGCGGGCACGGTGACCACGACGGGGGCTTTGAGGCTACAGTTGAGGAGTTGACGGATGGGCGATTGATGATGCTGATTCGGACCAATCTCGATCGCTTCTGGGATGCCTTCTCGAACGACCACGGCTATTACTGGCGTGTGCTGAGGCCGAGTCAGATTGACGCGAGCAGTTCCCCCGGCTTCTTGCTGCGCCTAAAGAGCGGCCGGCTTGTTCTGGCCTGGAATCGCCTGTACCCGGAGGGGCTGGATGAAGAAGCGAAGGCCAACTATCCCAGGCGCGGCCCCGGCAGGCAGCATGAGACCCATACCAGTTGGCAGCGGGACGAGTTGTCCATCGCCTTCTCGGAAGACGACGGGAAGACCTGGACCAAGCCTGTTGTCGTCGCACGCAAGAAGGGCGGGAACCTGTCTTATCCGTATATCTTCGAGTATCAGCCTGGTGAGCTTTGGATTCGCGCTGGCGCCGCTCGCTTGGCTCTGCATGAAGGGGACTTTGTGGGTAAGTAATGCACCGCCGTGGAAGCGGACCATCTCTTGGCGTCTTGAGGATTGGTCGCTGTCCCGGACACTCTGAAGGGAACGGGGAGCGTTTAATCGTCTCCCTGCCGATTGCGGGCATGGCCGGCGGGAGATCGCTCGGTATGTGGGCGGTCTCCCGCTGTCGCTGAGGACACGGAAATAAGCAATTGCGCAGCCTAAGAGGTCAAACCTATTGCCGGCACGGGGTCGGCAGAATCCATTACACCAGAATAAGCGAGGTCGTCATATGGAGATTATTGCGCTTGACGAACATCCTGCCGTGGTTCTGGCGGCTGATGAGCTTGCACGTTGTCTCGGTCAGATGACAGGCCGCCACATCCAGGTCAAGGCCCCCGGACATTGGAATGAGGGGGAGGAGGGGATATATGTCGGTGCCGGTGAAGCCCTCGGCCAGCTCGCCGGCCTGCCGCAGGTTGATAATCCGAAGTGGGATGATGGTTTCTCGATTCGCTCCATCGGCGAGAGCCTTGTCATTGCAGGTGTCAACCCCCGAAGCGCATTGATGGGCGCATACCAGTACCTTAGGGAATTGGGCGCGGAATGGCTTTGGCCGGGCGAAGACGGCGAGGTCTTGCCGCGAATTAACGATATACCACTGTCGGGCTTCGATATCAATCAGGCGGCCGCCAATCGGCATCGAGGAGTCTGCATCGAGGGTGCAACGGCACTGGAGCACGTTCTTGATATGGTGAAGTGGATGCCAAAAGTGGGGCTCAACGCGTATTTCCTCCAGTTCCAAGTGTCGAGCCACTTCTGGCGCCGCTGGTACGAACATCAGTTGAATCCGACCTGGCAGGAACGTCGCGAGCTGACCGAGGAAGAGTGCCGTGAGATGGATGATACTGTGATTGCAGCGGTCAAGGAACGGGGGCTGCTGTTGCACCGAGTGGGACATGGCTGGACCGCGGCCGCCATCGGCCTTCCCACCAATGGTTGGGTTCCTTACGAAGGGGAACTATCCGATGAGCAAATCCGGTTAATAGCGGAGGTCAACGGGAAGCGCGAGGTATGGGGTAATATCCCAATAAACACGGAATTATGTTACAGCAATCCAGAAGCACGCCGCCGTCTGGTGGAGAAGGTGCTCGAGTTCGCGCGTGAGCATCCGGAGGTTGATTTTCTCCACTTCTGGCTCTCAGACGGAACGAATAATCAGTGCGAGTGCCCTGAATGCCGGCGCCTTAGTCCTTCCGACTGGTATGTGATGTTGCTTAATGAGATATCGCCGCGGTTGCGGAAAATCGCCCCGGATATGAAGCTTGTTTTTTTGGCCTATACTAACACTCTTTGGCCGCCTGAGCAGGTCGAGTTGGACTTGAGCCATGACAATCTCGTATACATGTTTGCGCCTATCTCACGCTGTTACGCCCATCGCCTCAGTGACCCTCGCTGCGGCGAAGACCGTCCCTTAGCGAGGCCTGAGCGTAACAGGCTCGTTATGCCGCACGACAATCGGGACAACTGGCAATTGCTTCGTCTGTGGGATGCTGTAAGGCCTCGCGACTCCTTTGCGTTTGATTATCACTTCATGTGGATTTGGCGGGAAGATAACATGACCGTCCGGTTGGCCGATTTGATGCCGGAGGACATCGAAGACTACGCGCGGCAGGGCATAGGGGGACTCGTCAACTGCTGTAATCAGAGGATTTTCTACCCCAATGGGTGGCCGTTTTACGTTATGGCGCGGGCGCTCTGGGGGATGACTCCTGCGGTCGATGAGAAGGCCAAATACTTCAGTTACGCCTACGGCGATGCTGCTTCGACCGCGTCCGCCTTCTTCGATGACCTCGTAGAACTGACCGGTGCTCCTCTCCATGGTCGTTCCTGGTGGGAGGCCGCCGACAGGAACTGTGCAGAGACGGCTATCAGGCGGCTTACCGACCAGAGGCCGATGCTCGAGGAAGCAGCCCGGACAGCGGCGTCGTTAACCCAGGAGCACTCCTGGCAACTGCTGCTCCACTATCACGAGCTTCTAAGTCTGTTGTGGGCTGCGTTGCAGGCGAAGCAGGCGGGCGATATCAATAAGGCTGGAAATCAACTTGAGGCGGCGGTGCAATTCGTCCAGCGGACCGAGGCAGATACTGCACGTGCACTCGATACGTTCGAGATGGTGGACTATCTGGAGAAATTGCGCCAGATATGGCAGGAGTAGGATACACCAATTCCTGGAAGACCTTGGGTTGTCAGATTCCATGCGGGAGTAACGTTGATGGGCGAGAGCGCGGTGCTGGACCCAATCTTTGCGCTGAGTCTGTTACTTGCTGCAGGCTTTGCACTGGCGACTGTGGCCAGACTAATCCGCCTGCCGTCGGTGACGGGATATATCGTCGCTGGAATCGGCCTGGGGCCGACGGGACTGGGTCTGCTATCGGATGAACTGCTTGGTACTCACCTCCAAATCTTCACTACCATTGCCCTGTTGCTGATCGCATTCGGCATCGGGGAACGTTTTGACTTGCAACAGCTCAAGCGGTCGGCGAGGTCCGTCGCCGCCGTAAGTGCCGGGGAGTCCGTCGGTACATTTGTACTTGTGGCGGTAAGTGTCGGTATAGTCGCATCGAGTGTTTCCTCCGGAGAAGCGGCTCCAACATTGGCATCAGCGGTTGCTGTGGCATTGGTTTGTGCCTCTATCGCCGTGGCTACAGCTCCCGCCGCCACGGTTGCCGTGATTCGGGAAATGGAAGCCACAGGCCCGATTTCCCGTTTGTTGCTGTCGAGCGTGGTAGTCAACAATGTACTGAGTATCATGCTATTCGGGATAACGGTTGCTGTGGCGAGAGTATTGGTTGGAACGGCAACGGGCGCACATGTAGCGCAGATTCTTGTCCCGGTCGCTGAGACGTTGGTTGCGGTCGCCTTGGGTCTGGCAATCGGATTGTTCACCGACATCCTCGTGCACAAACTCAGCAGCCGCTCTGATGTACTTGTCGTGGCGTTAGCCACGGTATTGCTTTGCGGCGGACTCGCATCCTTTCTCGGAGTATCACCGCTTTTGGTTGGTGTTGCCGCCGGCTTCGCCGTAGTGAATCGAGACCGACGCGACGTTCGGGCATTTCGAGCGTTGAACGATTTCGAGCCCCCTCTTTACGGCATCTTTTTCGCCCTTGCCGGTGCTCAACTTCATCTTCACGAGCTGATAGCGGCTGGGGCTGTTGGAGTTGTTTTTGTCGTCGGTAGAGCCGCAGGGAAGTACTTCGGGGCCTGGCTTGGTGCGACACTGTCGGGGATGCCTCGTGAGCATGCAACTTCGGTGGGGCTTGGCCTGTTACCGCAGGCAGGCCTTGCTATCGGCCTTGCTTACCTGGTACGGCAGGACCCGACGCTCGAACCCATTCGGAGCATGGTAATCAACGTCGTGGTGGCGAGCGTGGTCGTCAACGAACTTCTGGGTCCGCCGCTGGTACGCTGGACGCTTTTACGAGCCGGTGAACGTGCAAGTGCATCACACCCTGAGTCATTGGAAGTGCCGGCGAGCGAGCTTAACGGTGTTGACATTGTGAAGTGGACATGGCCCAAGCTCGAGCCAGCTCCGCGCCAAAAGGGCTTTGTAATCGGGGCGCTCAGCCATCCTGTGACCGCACGAGGCATCACCCGCATGGCTGTTCTTCTAAGTCATCATTACGGCGCACAGCCCCTCGGGGTGCACGTGGCGACGGGCCAGCCTGACGACAGCTTTTGGAGTCCCGATTTGGACCGATACCCGGTTGAGCTATTCCGCACAGCGCGCGACGAAGCCCAGAGCATGGGTTATCAGATACAGAATGAAGTGGAATTCGCGGGGGAGGTTTCCGCTGGGCTGCTTCGAGTGGCAGAGACGCAAAATGCGCAAGCGATAGTGATGGGACACCCTTTGACTCAGCGGTCCCGACGGTTGGGGCGGATAGTGGACGCTGTTGCGCGAGACGCCCTCTGCCCTGTCATTGTGGTCAAGTTTGCCGGAGCCTTTCACACGGAGCGTATATTAGTACCTCTGAGCAGCCCTGACGATTTCATTTCGCTGCGACCGCTCATTTGTGCTCTGGGGCTTGTGTCCGAACATCAGATCACTCTTCTGCGCCTGATGGCTCCCGAGACCGCGAAGGAAGAACTCGACAAGGGTTGTGACGACCTCGGAGGTTGGGCGTTGTGTGAGGGGGTACCGGGACAGGTCAATTGCCGGGCAGTGGCAGCCGAATCTCGTGTTCATGAGATTATCGAGGCCGCACAGGACCACGATGTGATTGTAATGGCCACCACGTCTCGCAGCGGTTTACGACGGGTTTTCTTCGGCTCGCTGGCCGAAGATGTCGCCCAGCGCAGTCCACGGCCGATAATCCTTGTCCGTGGCGGCATGGAAGCCCGCTCTTTGGCGGAATTGACTGAATAGAGGGCTTCCTCAGCTTGGCTCCGGTGTACTGCCCCAGTCGCCCCACGGCCTTCTGATAATCTTACCGCCTTGTGAGAAGCCGGTGCGCTGCTCCGTTGATATATGGATAAGTTGTGGAGCATCAGACGTCTCAAAGTGCAGCCGAAGGCCGTTTGTTTCGAGTTCCGCGGCATTCAGCGTCGGCCAGACAGTCTGTAAACGGTCGTTGTCGGCACCGGGTGGAACCGCCCTTCCGCTGAGGTAGACCATGCCCACGTCTCGGCCTGGCAGAGGAACAAGAATCTGGGCAGCTATTCCTGCCGGGATATGGCTGTCCATTTCAATACACGAGGCATGTGCTGTACGCCGGCAGAGCACCTCAACGTCGCCCAGTGGAGTCGGAACCACTGCCTGCACCCAGCTTAGCCTGCCCAGGTAGGGGGCAATCTCGACGACTTGAGCTCCCGGGGCAAGCAGCCGAATACCCGCCACGTGTGCAGGCAAAGAGTAAACCGGCCCGCGTCGTCGCGCCGCGGGCAAGCATTCCGCCCCAGTATTCGCGGATTCGGCCCAATGCTTCCTCGCGGAGGCCGAACCGTGCCAACGCCTCAACCATGTAAAAGTTCATGTAGCCTGCCCGTATGGGAGGGGCCTTGGTGCGATCCAACAGGACACGGGCCAGAGACGGTCGTTTCTCATGGCTCGTTACCTCGTACAGCAGCGCCAGGCCGTTTGTAATCTGGGTTACGGTATCGCCGCCGGGCTCAGTGCTGTCAACCAGGCATTCCAGCTCGTCCCGCCAGAAGAGGCGTTCGATGGTAGATGCCATTGTATCAGCCCGGTGGCGGAGTTCGGCCGCATATTCCTTGTGGCCGATAGTGTCGGCCATAGCAGCGGCGCAACGGAGCGACTGGCAGTAGATAATCTCTTCAGCAGCCAGCTTGGAGCGCGCCTTGATGTTGGAGAGATTGTCAATGAACTTACCGAAGGCATCATCGTCGCGCCGGGCAAACAAACCCTGGGCGTCACGCCGGTTGGCGTACCACTCCATGCACCGCTGGACGTTTGGAAACAGCTCTTCCAAAAGGTCCCTGTCACCCCAGTGCATGTAGTAATCCCACAGGGTAATCACCCAGAAAGCGGGATATTCCGGGATGATACCAGGCCGCGGCGCCGGCCCCATTGCGGGTATTGCGCCGTCATCCTGTTGGAGCCTGGCGAATTGGCGGAGACACTTGCGAGCGATATCTTGGGCGCCGAAAGCGTAGTAGGAAAGCAGCGCGCCGACAGCTAGATCGCCGCAGTAAAGCGTTTGTTCGCGCCAGGGGCAGTCCTCGTAATGGTCCTGCATGCACATTTGCACCGTGTAACGTCCCACGCTCCAGATACGATTGAGAAGTTCATCGGAACAGCGGAAGTCGCCGCGGTATTCGACAGGGTAGCTTTGACGATAACACACGACGCGTCGGACTTTAACCGGCCCCGGACAATCGCGGAAAGTCAGCATCAGGTAGCGCCCGCCGCGTCTTTCGAAAGGCCGGTACACTTGAGGGCCTTGACGCATAATGAACCGGTCAACGAGTGTCAGGTTAAGGGACTCTCCATACGAAAGCTCGATGACACCGCCGGCGCTGTCTGCAATTTCAATCTCGTAGTAACCGAATGTATTGACGCCGAAGTCAATGATGAGCGAGGGGGCGAAATCCTCTCGGAGAGGCTCGACCACGGTGCAGGAGTCGTCGTCCTGGCGAAGCGCTTCGGGAGATGAGACATCGTACCGGCTGCTTCCATAGGTCTTGCCACAGGTATGATAAAAAACATCCTGAGGGAGTATACGCTCAAGCCGCAACGGCGGTATCTCTCGCGGAATCAGATGAGTCCAGGGCTGCTGGCCTACCGGCCCCAAGACGTGCGCAAGGGGCCAGTCCGAATCGTCGAAGCCTACATTCTCCCAAGCGATGACCTCCTTTCGTCCGTCCGAGATCTCCTTGAATCCGCCGCGGTGCCCCGAGATGGGCTCTGTACGTTGATGTCGTGACGGATCCTGCAACACACGCCAGCTCTCGTCGGTTGTCAGGACAATCTCCCCGTCAATTTCGATTTGCAACAGGAACCCGCCGGGTCCAGGGTCCTGGCACAAGCTGCTTTCCATCGTTGGGCCGAAGTTGTAGCAGCGAGCGGCGACCACATTCGGCCCCGCCCGCAGAAAACGGCTGACATCATAGCAATCGAAGTATTGCCACTTCGGATATGAGGGGCTTGGCCCGCGCCCTACGCGTTCGCCGTTGATGAAAAGCTCGTAGATATTGCTCGCAGTGACCCAACAGGTCGCCTGCCTTGGAGCGTCATCCAGGCTCAACTCCTGCCGCGCGAGCAGATGGAAGTTGTCCATGTACTCAACTGGCGGATGCCAAATCCACTTTGCTTCCCAGATATCCGGTGGGTCTGGCGGCTGATAAGTTGACACTTGGTAATCACTCCATAGCTGTTAAAACCGATAACATGAAGCTGGCCGTCATTGTCCCGGCCGAAGCAGGCTAACCAGGATACTGACGCGCCGCCTCAATCAGCGCATGCAGGTTCTCAGGAGGTGTATTCAGCGTTACCTCACTGCCCAAAGAGCAAATCAACCTGCGCGCCCCCCCCGCCGCTTTCACCTGCTCGGCGAGCGCGGCTTCAATCTCCGACGGCGTTCCGTGGTCTATAAGGCGAATGGCGTCAATATTCGTGTGCAGACACACATCCGGCCCGAGGGCTTCTCTCACATCGCCGATGTGAATATCGAAACTCTCCTCGACTTGAAGAGAGTCAAATTCGAGGCTTCGCAAGGATTGCAGACGAGGCCGCACATCGCCGACAAAGTAGTATTTGACTTTAAGGCCCATCCGACGCATCTCGCGGTTTAGCTGCTGGGTGTAAGGGAACACGAACTCCATCCAATCCTCCTGGGAAATAAGGTCTCCGCCGGCCCAGAGGTCCCCGGTATGAACGCCGTCCGCACCGAGGCTCTTGAAAGCCTTGGCATACTCGATGTTTTGTTCTGTGAACCGCTCAAGCAAGTGCTTGAAGATGTCAGGTTTTTCACGCATGAATATGTAGCCGTCCGGGAAACCAACAGCGCCCATCGCGAAGCGGAAGATGGAACCGATTCCCCCCGCCTCGATGTATTCCGTCCCGCCGCAAGCCTCTGCCATGGTGCGGATGACCTCGAACATTCCCCGCTCCACCACGGATTCAGCGGGTTCCAAGGGGAATAACCGGTCTACATCGCTCTTTGACCGAATTTCGAACTTGTCCCCGATAGCGAAATACTGCCGCCCGTTGACTATAACCTCGACCTCACCCCGCTCGTAATAGTAAGACCCAGGCTCCGGCAGCTCGTCCATGAAGACTGCATACTGATCGGATGACATCGGCCAGTGCTTTCCGGTTTGTGTGTCCATCATGAACGTCTTTTCGCCGATTGCCTCGTACCGATAACGTTCACGCCAGTGCTTTGGTGCTCCCCGTGCCCATAGGCACATAGCGTCAGGCCCGAATCGCTCCAAGAACTGAACGTGTGCCATTGCTTTCTTCTCGGCGCGGGCATCCGGGTCATAGAAGAATTCGATGGTGCTTACACCGGAATGGCGGCACAGGAACTCCGTGCCCGCCATCAATTCTACCGGCATTACATCTACAGGTTTGCCGGAGAGAATGTTTAGCATTCGTTCCTTGCGGGTCATGTTGCACCTCAGAGAATTATATCACCACCCGATATGGTAATCTTCTCTATAAGTGTCCGGGCCCCTTTTCCTCGCCGATTTCCTGAAATGGATGTGGAATGTGGATGGGGGTGAGGAAAGTAGTTGTGGAATAGGCTGTTCTCATTGGGGAGTCAGAAGTTTCAAAGAAGTGCGGACGGCATCTATTATGCGAGGCGAATTCGCAGGGCCGGATATCCGTTCCGTCGTCGTCGTCTCCGGAATCGTGCGAATGCTCGGCCGAGGGGGGAGTCTCGATGTGAAGAACCATTGCACGGCAGTGACACCCGGAATTTTGTACCGAAACCGGGACAAGTTTCAACGGAAAGCTCGCCCTGATGTCCGGCGATGATTTCCTTGCAGATTTGAAGGCCTAATCCTGGGGAGGCACAGGGGCGCTCTGAGACGTCCGTGAGAACCTGTTGAAGCCGCTCGGGCTCGCTCCCGTGCCCGTTGTCCTCAAATTCGACGACTGCTCGATCGTCTTCCCGCCAGGAGCGGTAGTGAAAGCTTGGTCTACAGGACACTGCTTGCAGGTCCCCACTCCTCTCACACGTGGACAGAACCGCCGGATTGTGACCGAATAGCCTTCTTATGAAGGATCGACAGCGCGTGTCGGCTTGGTGGATATATTCGTCTGGATGCTCCGAGCTGTAGTACGGGGTTCCTTTGACTCCTCCGTTCTCCGGCTAATTCGGCTTGAGAGTACGCATGCGGCAATTGCTGCTGCTGCGAGGACCAGACTACCGAGGACGAGCAAACCCGTAGCAATAAGAATCATAAGAGCTCACGCACTCCTTTCGTGGCAACATTCGATGGGCTCAAATCTGCGGGAGTGCAACCCGCCTGGTTCTCCGGGCCTGACTGATGGGGACATGTAATGCCGTATCTCTTGATCTTTGTCAGAAGGGTCTTGTAATCAACTTGCAGCCGTTGTGCTGCGCGCAGCTTGTTCCACGACGTTGCATTGAGTGTCTCGACAATCAAGGCGCGTTCCAGGTCCGTCACGACCCCGGCCACAATCTCCTTGAGACTTGTACAGGCCGTGTCAATCATTGTTGCGTCGTTTGCATGACATTCGTTTTCCTGTCGTTCGTGCAGGGCTTCCAGGAAGCTCTGCAGGCTGACTTTCTGCCCTACGTTGAAAATCGTAGTTTGGCGAACCACCGACCTTAATTGGCGCACGTTGCCGGGCCATTCGGCTGCTCTTGCCACGGACAACACACCGGGCTGAAAATCCGTGACTTGTAAATCGTATTCGGCCGCTGCTTGTTGGAGGAAGTGTCTGGCCAGTGGGGCGATATCGTCAGGCCGCTCGCGCAACGGAGGGATGATGACGGTGGCTTCTGCGAGGCGGTAGTAGAGGTCCTCCCTGAACTCGCCTTGTCTGACCCGGTTCAACAGGGGAACGTTGGTTGCAGCGACCACCCGAATATCCACAGGAATCGGCTGAGGCGCCCCCAACCGCTGGACCTCACCCTCTGATAGGACCCTGAGAAGCTTTGCCTGGGCCGATGCACTCAGATTCGCCACTTCATCTAAGAACAACGTTCCGCCATCCGCTGCAGGAATGCGTCCGACCCGAGCTTCGGGGCCATCGGTGAAGGCGTTTGGCTCATGCCCGAACAACTCGGTTTCGAGAAGACTTTCCGGAAGGGCCGCACAATCCACCTTGACGTACTCTTGCTCACGGCGAGGGCTTTTGTCATGTATACGTCGAGCCAGAAGCTCTTTACCGGTGCCGGTCTCGCCGGTTAGAAGCACGCCAATGGTTGTGCTTGCCAAGCGGTCTACGCGTTCGAGAACGCGGAGCATCTGGGGCGACTCAGCGATTATTTCTCCGGAGGGGCCGCGCCTATCGAGAAGATGCTCTATTACCCGTGCCAGGCGGTTCATATCACATGGCTTGGGGACTACCTTATCTGCTCCGCATTTGACGGCTTCCTCGGTCGTCTCCACATCGAGGCACCCCGACATCATGATGACCTTGACATCGGGCTGGTCGCGTTTCACCCGGCGAAGGACATCCATTCCGCTGACCCGGGGGAGGTGCAGACCGAGCAATGCGATGTCTACGTGGTTACTGCGAAGGCGTTCGACAGCCGACAGGCCATCGAAGCACTCCTCGACATTGTGTCCTGCATTGGAGAGGAAACTCGCAAGCGCCGACCGTACAGCCGGCTCGTCATCAACCACAAGGATGGACCCCATCGGCGGTCCCCCGTCCCGATTTGTCGCACAGGTCCGACCAGCAAAAAGGCTGGTTGTGTGGTTTTGTATTTTGGTTATCGGCCATTGTCTGGATAATCTTGAGGGGCATTAAAAAAATTTTCGGCAAACCAGCGCCGGAAGCGGCGGGGATGCAATTCCTGTTGTGCACTTCGAACGCCGGCGAGTGAAGATTGGCGTTACCGGCAAGCCAGGAGTAGCAACGCTGCGGACAACGGGGTTGTTATGGCATGCAGGGCAGTGCATTGGGCAAGGGGCGGATTAGAGGAAGCGGTGTGGTCCGAAGTTCTTTGGAACTCGGACCACATCGCTTCTTGTCTGCAGGGAACGTATTACCCTTCGACGACCAGCTCTTCCGGCTGTGCGAAGGCGTCGCTCTCCGGGTTGTAGTACTCGTATATTCGGGAACGCGGCGTCTTCGCGCGGATGGGATACTTTGCACGCAGCCTGTATTGGAGCTGCAGCGGTGTATCGGCACTGAGCTTTTCCAGGTAGAATATAATCTGCCGCCCGGAGATAGTGAATTTCTGAATCTGTTTCCCCACGTATTCTTCAAGGTCAGATGTTTGGACTTCAAACCCCGGCGGGATGCCCACATCGAGGATGACCATATTGGCCGTTCCAGCGCTATTGAGTCGGGCGGCAACGCGACAGGTGAGCAGGTCGTCGGTCTGCAGGCGCTTCTTGTCATACCGCACCTCGATGGACATCGGTCCCTTGGCGGTTTCAGGCTTTTCTTGCCACGGGCGATAGTATTGGGTGACGATCTGGTACAGCGTCGCGCCTTCGCCGTGGATACCAATCTCCACTTTGTTGTCGCCCATCTTTACGCCCTTTGTGAGGTCCACCTGGCGCACCACATCATAATCATCAGGGGTAATCACCAGGTCCTCGGCCACCTGGCCGTTGATTTTCACGCTCACTTCGGCGTTGACCTTCTGAACCTGCGCTTTCAACGATGTGAGGAGGCATTTCATCGCAAGGATTGTCGCTTGCGTGGAGTTCCAGGTGCCGTAACTGTCTCTCGCCTCTATCAAGTAGGTCAGGACCTTTGAGACAAGCGGACCATGCACGTGTGCGCGCATCATTGCGAGAGCCGCAAGAGCGGATGTCTCGATGTTTGCGCTGTTGCCGTGGGAGTATGTAACCGATGTTGTCTTGCTTTCCCAATGGGCGGTCCTCTCATCCTCTACTACCTGCGCGACAAGTCGGTCGAAGACGGCGCTTGTATCCTGCTCGGTCCAGGCAAGTGCTTGAGCGCATAGTGCAAGTACGTACGGGTCGGTAGCATCGCCGAGGTTCTGCTTGATGTAGTTGACTGCAGCATTCAGCGCCGGACCTGTATAATTCGACTCCGCCAGTGCCCATGTAATGTAAGCCGTAACGAGGAGATTGCTGTTCTGAATGGTCCTCCAAGAGTTGGCATGCAAGTATGACTTGTCGGGACTCCAGGAACCATCAGGGTTTTGCTGGGCGACGAGCCATTTCTGCGTGCGGGTGATGACCGACGGGTCCACCTCGTAGACGCG
>JALGUK010000085.1:0-3779 GCA_029820875.1 Candidatus Zipacnadia bacterium | reverse complement strand
CCGAGGGCCGTGAGAACACGGTTGGCGGGGGCGTTCCCGAACCACTCAAACCCGCCGCCGGGAACTTCGTACGAGAGGAGCCGTTGATAGCCCACATTTATGTATTGCTCGGCCTTCATTTGTATCTCAGGCGTGATTTGCTGTGTTTCATTCATGTAGTCCATGACCAGCGCGTCAGGGTATGTCATCGCGGTTGTTTGTTCGAAGCAGCCGGAGGGCATCCGCAGCACGGAGTCCAGCCCCTCCATCACGGAAGCGAAAATGCCGGGGTAGATCTTGACCCAGATCCTGCCTGTGCCGGCGACTGCGTCCTTCGGGATGGTGATAACCTTGCTGACCTCGCCGTCCAGGCGGCCGCTGATGTTCTCCCGGAATCGTTTGCCGTCCGGCTCAATTGTTATGTCCCGGCTTATTGCGTCGCTCATATGCGTTCCGTCGCCGCGCACAGTGAGCTTGTGTTTGCCGATTTGCTGGGCCTTGATTCGGAAGTAAACGACGTCCACGTCCTCGGGCTTGATAGTGAGGGTCTTGATCGCCTCGTCCATCAGCTCGAACCACGGTTGCTTTTCCACCTCGAGCCGCACTTGCTGGACGTCATGCAGATAATTATAAACTGCGACAGGAATGCTCACTTCGTCGTGTTGTGTAAGTGCGATGGGGAGGTCTATGTCAATAAAGAAGTCTTGGAAGCAGCGCATTGCCTGGGTAGCGCTCCCCAGCAGACCGTCTCGTGATGACGCAAGTGCGGTCAGGCGCCATGTTGTGATAGAATCGGCCATCTCGAGGTCAATGGTTGCCCGACCGTTTTCGTCGGTGATGACCGCCGGATTCACGTAAAGCGACTCGGGGAAGTATTGCCTTGTCCTGACCTCCCGCTTCGGCGGCTGAGTGGCGGACGCGGGGGGTGGAGGCCCCCCTTTGCCCATCGCCATTTCTCCTCCTGCGGCTCTATCCTCCATTGCCATGGCTCCACGGGGGCCTCGAGGGCCGGCTACAGGAACGGCCATTTGCGCCATCATCGGCTTTTCGCCCGCCATATGACCCTTCAGAAACGAGGGGGCGAATGGCAGCCCTCGCCCGAATTCGCCTGCATCACCACCTTCGCCCCACGCGGCGGTGAAAGTCGATTGTATTCTCTTAATGGCAGAGTCGGTAAGCACATTCCACAAGTAGGTATTAAAGCCGGCTGCGATGTCATCGTGGGTGTCGGCGGTGCCGTCCGGCCCAGGTGACACGACCCGTCCCCGGACGTCGCCCCACTGGTCGGTGTTCATGCGGACTGCGTACATTCCGCCCCAGGGATCAAAGACGTCTTCCCCCTTGAGGTATTCGGTATCCACAAGGTAGGGGACCCCCGAGTCAGCCAATGGGTAGCTTCCATGCCGACGGAAGTATTTGTCTCGTTCGTCACGCTTCTCCCCAAAATACTGACGGCTGAGAGTATTGGCGATACGTTGAGCCTGCGACTGGGCGCGCGCCTGGCGTTTTGCGCGCGTGTTCACTGCGAGGGAATAGTCTGCGATCTGTGCCGCACCGGCCATCAGCACCTCTGCGGCCTTCTCGCGCTTGGCTTCTTGCTCTCTCGTGGGCTTGCCGGTCTTCACGATGGCAGGCATGTCAAACCCGTGTATCTCATATTTCGGATTCATCAGCTCCTTCTCGAGGGTGAAGTACACCTTGAGAAGTCCCGGTTGGGCATCCTGAAGGGCAAAGACGCTTTCGTCAACGATGTTGATGCCCAGTGCGGCGAGGACCGGATGTCCGGCGGAGTCGGTCACCTGGAATCCGACTATTGCCGGTTCCCCGGGCTTGTATGTATCCTTGTCGGGTCTGATTGTAATCAATAGGTCACTTGCGGGTGCCACGTAGACGGCCTTCGTGTCGCGGACTATATCCTGTGTCCTTGCGATTTTGTACGCATGAAGCTCGATTGTGCCGGACATGTCCGGAGTCAGGTCAACAGTGGTCCGGCCTCGGCCACCTTTAATGCTGACGCTCTTGGTCAGAAGTGTCTGCCGATCCTTTATGATGTCCAGGTAGGCCGTTCCCGCGCGCGCGGTTGTCAATATTTCGACCTCGAGCTGTTCCCCGACCCTGGTAAGCGCTCTCTCCGTCCGCAGCAGCACCGCATCGCCCTTCGCCGCCGCTTCAAGCGTCCGCTTGTGCACGCCCTCTTGTCCTTGGGCGTCGCGGGCGCGGATGGTTAGTTCGAGTGCGTTGTCCGAGGGCGTCAGGGCAATCCGAGCGATACCCATATCGTCGGTCTTGGTCTGAACCTGTTTTCTCTCATTCTTTGGGCCGACGACAACCTTCAGTTGCGTCTGTGCCGGGGAACCGTCTGGGTATGTGGTGGCGATATAGATGAAGTTTTCAATTCCCGGAACGAGCGTTCCACTCTCTGGAATCGCGACGACGTTGATTGGCTGGTCGGACACGACGATTGTATGAGATTTTTGCTCCTTGTGCTCCGCCCGGTCTTGTACAACGGCCTGGATGGCGACTGTCGCGTTTCCCTTCTCAAGCGGCTGACCGACGACGTAGTCCGGCAGTTGCACTTCGAATTCAAATGCCCCGTTTTCGTCGGTGCGTCCCTTGACACGCGCGAATTCCTCGAACTCGGTTACGAACGTCGCGAGGCTCACCTCGACAGTGGCATCCGCAACAGGCTTCCCGAAGAAGTAATCGCACTGAACAGCTCCCTTTATTGTCTCTTTCGGATAGTAATAGTCGCGGTCCGTGCTGATTTCGACCTTGAACTTCGGCAGGACATAACGCTTTACATCAATGCTCTTTTCGGCCTGTGAGTCACCGGCGATTGCGCGTATCTTCCACGTCCCCATATTAAGTTCGTCTGCGAGTTGGAAGTCGCTCGCAAAAATGCCGAATTCGTCGGTCTTTCCCGTCTTCTTGAACACCTTGTTGCCCTTGGCATCTTCAATCTCAAGCGTGACCGGCTTGTTTGCGTACGCCTCAAGGGACGGCTGTTTCAGGGCCAGCGCGCGGATGTGAACCGACTGGTTAGGCTGGTAGAGGGGCTTGTCCGTGGTGAGAAGCACCTTTGCCGCGTCCTTGACTCTGATGCTGCGTTCAACGGTTTCGGTGCCCAGCGGTGAGGCGATGTTGAGCGAAAGCTGATAATCCCCCGGCGTTTCAGGGACGCGGAATGTCGCATCAATGGTTTTAGCGCCCGGTAAGGGTGTCAGGTCGCTCTCATCGAGGGCAATGACTCTGAGCGCCGCGCTGCTGCCGGCGATATAGGAGTCCTGGCCGAGCACCTGGATCATCTGGCGCCGCCTAAGGCTGCCGACGCTGCGCGAGGCCGTAACATACATCTCATCCGATGCGAAGACGCATTCGAGCTTTGCCGCCGCCGTCTCCGAGCTTGCCGGCAAGCGTATATTGCTCACGTGCGCCTCCCGCGGAGCAAGCTCGATTATCTCTCGCCCAAGCGACTTTCGAGAACCGTCTCGACTTACCAATGAGGAGGTGAGCCGTCCTTTGATGCGGCGGTTCGTCGGGTTGGTTATTAGTACCCAGGCATTCGTTGAACCTTCCGACGTGCCGGCGGATGTATGTACCTCCGTGGGCGGACGACCGGAGCCGATTCTTAAGCCCACCAGCCGCCCGATAGGCAATACCTGGGCTTCACCGGCGCGGGTCGTGATAGTCTTGCCATTGACAACCGCGCTGAGGGCAACCGCCCCGAAGGAGCTACCTTTGCTTTCGGGCGAAGTCAACAAGTAGCTGACCTGGTACCTGCCCTTGGCAAGACGCGGAAA
>JALGUK010000084.1 GCA_029820875.1 Candidatus Zipacnadia bacterium | reverse complement strand
ACCCTGGTGTCGGGAGGCCAATAAGGCCATTGCCACTCTTCAGGGATGCCCAGTGGGAGAAACCGGAAGAACAATAGCAGGCAGACGGCGATGGTCAGCGCCGCCCCAACAGTGACCGCCGGCGGCAAAGCCGCACGTGCCGGCTCGCGCACTGTCAATCCTCCGCTTCTGCGCAGCGTCGGAGCGCATTAACCTCTTCAGGTGAAAGAGGACGCGTATCGCCGAGCGGGAGATTACCCAGCCGGATAGGTCCCATCCGCACCCGCCGCAGCCTCCTCACCGGGTGGCCGACGGCACTGAGCATTCGTTTGACCTGCCGCTTTCTGCCCTCGTGGATTCGCACCCGTAGCACTGCGCCGCGACGAGATGCCTTCTCGAGCTTCACTTGTGCCGGCGCGGTCTTGTGCCCGTCAATCTCCACACCCTCGCGAAGTCGCTGAAGGGCGCTGTCGCCCGGTATGCCTTCGACATCCGCCACGTATTCCTTTTCCACCTCGAACTTCGGGTGTGTCAGTCGGTAGGTAAGCTCCCCATCGTTGGTCAGCAGCAACAGGCCCTCGGTATCCATGTCCAGGCGGCCGATAGGATGAAGTGGACCTAGATTCTTGGGGACCAAATCGAGGACCGTTGGCCGGCCGCGCTCATCCGAGCAGGTGGTGACATACCCAGCGGGTTTATTCAGCATGATGGTGACCAGCGACACGGGCGGCTCCACTTTGCGGCCATCCACATCCACGTCGTCCCGCTGCGGATCTACCCGCGTGCCCAGTTTCGTGACCGTTTTGCCGTTCACCTGCACGCGCCCGGCACGGATGAGGTCTTCGCAGGCCCGCCTCGAGGCCACGCCGGCACGCGCGAGGAACTTCTGGAGGCGTTCCATCGGCTCCGACCCCCACAATGAGTGTGCGCTCTACCTTATATGCGGCGCAGGCTCATTCCTCCCTGGTTTGCTGTGGGATTTCGTCTGTTTCGTCAGGCCGGTCGTCGTCCCCTTGCTCGAGTGGGGCGAGTATAAGCTCCGTCTCCTGCGAAGCGGCGACACCGAAAGTCACTTCGCTTGCCTTCCGGAGGGAATCAATCATGGGAAGCTCCGACAGGTCAGCGAGTCCGAAGGCGGCCAAAAACTCAGTGGTTGTACAGTAAAGGAAGGGACGGCCTGGAGCCTCCTTCCGGCCGCGCTGACGTATCAAGCCCTTTTCCAGTAGCGTGTTGACGACTCCGGACGAGTCCACGCCGCGGATGGCCTCGATCTCAGGCTGTGTGATGGGCTGGCGGTAAGCGATGATTGCGAGGGTTTCGAGCGCAGCTTTGCTCAGGCGACTGGGTTCAGGCTCTCGAAACTTTTCAATCCAGCGCGCGTAAGCAGGCCGGGTCGAGAGTTTATATCCGCCGGCGATTTTGAGTACCTGCAGCCCGCTTCCATCTAAGCGGCGGGACAATTCATCCACCAATTGCCGCACCTGTGCCTCGCCTACCTCAAGCACGGCGGCGATGCGCCCTTCCGGGAGCGGGTCCTCCGCCACGAAGAGAATACATTCAAGCGCGTTTACGAGGTCATCGGACATTGTTGCCTGCTATTCCTTACTTCAGTTGGATGTATAGGTCATCGTACGGCCGTCTCTGGCGCACTATGACCTGCTGGCGGCGGAGCAGCTCAAGGATTGCGACGAACGTCACTACCACCTGCTGCCGGCTGAAGCGCCCGGGGAAGAGCTGCCGAAATGTAATCGGACCCTGCGCCGTGCGCAATGCAGAGAGAACGAACGCGATCTGACCGGCCACTGTGAATCTGCGGGCAGGCAATCGCCATGTCGGCGGCTCCTGCTCCGCTCGCTTCAGGAGGTCCTTGAAGGTATGGAGGATGTCGAAAACGGAGACATCTCCAAGATTCACCAGCCCGGTTCCAACGCCTTCCTCACCATATGCGCGCATGAAGACTTGCTGCCGTCGCTCGCGCGATTCAGCCAGCATATATGCGGCCTCCTGAAAGCCGCGATATTCCATGAGCTGTCTCGCCAGTTGCACCTCCGCCTCCAGCTCCTCCTCCGGCTCCTCCTCGACTGCTTCCTGGGTCGGCAGCAACATGCAGCTCTTCAGGTGCATGAGCGTCGCCGTCGTCACGGCGAATTCCCCGGTCAGCTCGATGTTGAGGACATCCATGGCCGCCACATACTCCACAAACTGGCGCGTAATCTCGGAGATGCCCACCTCCAGGATATCAACTTCCCGGCGGCGAACCAGATATAGCAGCAAGTCCAGCGGTCCTTCGAAAATTGAGATGACCACTCGGTGACCGCTGAAAAGCTCTTCCTGCAGCGCATCGGTTCGATGGAGTCGCAACGCGGGAATTGCCAGATTGACCACTCCCATCAGGTCAAGGGCATTCCGTGTCAGAAGCAATTGGAGCCTGCTGAATTGTTCCCCACTTTAAACGCTTAAACCTGCATATACCTCTTTCTATGGGATTTGTCAAGCCCGACGACGCCGGCACGACCGCCGCTTCCCCCTCTTCCAATCGTTGCAACAGCGCGCTGCACGAGGTGGAACATCGCTATTAGAAGAGGAGGATGTTGGTCAAGTGGGAACGAAGATGGCTACCTACCGGTGTTGCTGTGTCGAGCTTTTTCGGAGGCAACTATTCATCCTGTCTGAGCACTTCACGACGGCGATGACGGTTGCGGCACACTCGGTACTACGAGGAGAGCTTGTCATTCTGAGGCGTAAGGCGTCAAAGAATCTCGTCGTTAGATGCGCCGCCATATGAGAACGGCGAGATTCTTCCCGTCCTTTGGACGCTCAGAATGACAGGCAAAGTCGGAGTCTCGTTGAACTCGCTTTGTCATGGAACCACCGGCAAGTGGCGTGACGCGCAGTACAAACGCGTATTGTTGTGGTGAATAAAGCTACTCGGTTTGTCATTCTGAGCGCAGCGAAGAATCTGCTGTTGCGTTGCCGACACCGACGGCAGGCGGCCACAGCCTACGGCGAGATTCTTCACTCCGCTCTACTCCGTTCAGAATGACAAAAATGGGCGCTTCGTTCCTTTTAGAACGACGATGAAGCCGCTCCGTTCAGGATGACAGGGGTGGGGCGCTTCGCTCCCTTCAGAATGACAGGATGAGAAGCTAAGTTTCGTTCAGGATGGCAGAAGAAGGCGCAGAGAGCCGACAGCTACAAAGACTCCTGTGTCGGAGATTGGCGGAAAGCTCCTCGATTTTGACCGGGGGCAAATACGGTTCAAAATTCACCTACCTCGACCGACGCTGCAGCACCAGGGCGGGGAATGGGTGAATAATCACTTTCAGGGAGATGAGTGATGAACAACTTTACGCATGTAACGGCGATTGCAACGATATTCTTCGCGCTTTCCGGCATTGCCGGCTGTACCGCTGCAGAGACGGTTGACGATGGGCCGGTGCCCCCTCTTGTGCTGCTGCAGGAGACGCCCGTCGGAATCGTGATGCTGCCCGGAGGGGCCTATGCGTTTTTCAATGTCGAGCATCCGGGAGCCGACGTGGTGCTCCCAACGCCGGACGGCCGCCGGGTCACTCTAAGGCCCAAGGTCGACTTCGACATACCCCCAGGCCACTATGGCAGGCGTTTGCTGCTTGACCCGGATGGAGAGCTTCACGAAGTGTATACCAAAGCCCGAGGCAAGGGGAGGCCGGCGGTCGGGTTATTCATTGATCTCTGGCATAACAAGACTACGGGCAAGAGAGCACGATGGCAAGAGCCTAAGATGATCTGGCGAGGCTATATCGGCGCTCTCATGGAGTACAGGCAACTCAGCTCAGGCCGCATTGTTGCGCCGTTCGGCAAATGGATTGCCAATCGTCCCATCGCGCCCCCGACCGGGGCAAACGTGGTCACGGCCGTCTATTCCGACGACGACGGCGAGACCTGGCACGAATCGAAGTCGGAATTGACTTCCCCCTGTTACGAAGGTTACAACGGCAACAACTACGGCGCGTGTGAACCGACCATCGTCGAACTCGGCAACGGTCGAATCTACATGCTGATGCGCACCCAGACGGGGTTCCTGTACGAGTCATGGTCCGACGACGGAGCGGAGTGGTCGAAGGCGGCCCCGTCGCGCTTTCACGCGTCCACGAGTCCGCCCGGGCTGCTTAAACTTCCGGATGGGCGCATTGTTCTTTTCTGGAACAATTGCGAGATGCCGCCCCGAATTGACGGCGCGGGCGTTTACGGCGGAAGAGACGCCCTCCACGCCGCTATTTCTGACGACGATGGCCGCACCTGGCGCGGGTTCAGGGAAATCTATCGCGACCTGTACCGCAACGAAACCCCGCCCAAGCGCGGCGACCGCGGGACGGCCTATCCGTATGGCGTATACGACGAGGACGGGAACATCCTTGTATTGTCTGGCCAGGGCAAGGGCCGTCGCAACTTCATTAGAATTGCCCCTGACTGGCTGACCATGACTTACCGCGAGGATGACTTCTCGCACGGCCTGGACGGCTGGCATGTCTTCAAGCCGTTCGGGCCGGCTGCAGGGTACTGGCGCGACCGAACCGTCGGGCCCAGGCTGGTGAATCACCCGGACAGGCAGGGAGCAAAGGCCCTGCAAATACGCAGGCCCGACGAAAAAGACCCCGATGGCGCCACGTGGAACTTCCCGCTGGGTTGGAAAGGGCGGCTTTCCCTGCGCATTCTTCTGAATCGCGGATTCGGAGGCGCGAGCATCGCATTGGGGGACCGGATGTTCGAGCCGACCGACGATAACGGCGAACGGCTGGCCATCTTCCGCCTGACCGTGGACCCGCACGGCAAGATGAACACCGGCGGGAGGCTGCAGCTTGGAGTGTGGCATACGGTCGAGCTGCACTGGAATCTTGACGCCGCCGTCTGCCGACTCAGGGTGGACGGGAAGGAGATTGGCGAACTGCAGCAGGCACATTTAACAGGCAACGGTATCAGCTACCTGCGATTGCGTTCTACCGCTGCGAAAATAGACCGGGCCGGGTTCCTCGTTGACCATGTGCGTGCAGACATCTCCGATCCGGTTGCACCGCCGAGGACTGCAGAGCAGAATCGTGACATGGCGAAGCGGTACCTGAAGCTGCTCGAGGGCCATCGGAATAAGCAGACCAGTCCTCAACCACCACCTGAACCCGGCGGGGAGAAGGACAACCGGGTTCCCGCTCCGGTCGGGTGAAGACTTATCCCGGCATTAATGAGTTTGGCGGGGCGCACGCGCTTGTGCGCCCCGCCAAAGAGGAAGCCGTTTGAACTAAGTGATTTTGAGCTTGTTCCAGCGGATCTCTCCCACACAGTCGTCCACGCACCAGTGAACCGTGAGGACGGAACCGTCGGGGAGGAGGTGCGGCGAAGGCTGGCCGAATTTGAAGGAGCTCATCTCGCGGACCATCGCCTTGTCCTCTTGCCGCTTCGCACCTACACCTTCGGCGCCGACTCCCCACAGCACTATTTCAGTTTCCGGAACCCACTGGTCACCCTCGAGATGCGCGATTCGCGCGCGCACTCCCGGCTCTCGGTAGCGGTGGTTGTAGGTAAACAGGACGCGGCCATCTCCGAGATACACCGGACAGCAGCTCTGGCCCGGAATTCCCGTGGACCGGTAGGGGCTCCAGGTCTTCCCGCCGTCCTGCGAGATGGAATACTGGTCCTCCAGGTCATTCCCAGCCGCCTGGTTATGCGCCCATGCCGCCGCGAGAAGCACTCCCGGCTCCATCTCGATTATCCGCATTTCCCAGAAGATGATGTTCTGGTCCGGGTCCACCATCACGTCCACAAGCTCCGGCCACGTCCGACCCTTGTCATTCGATATGAGGGCGATGGCCCGTTCCCCGTTCGGGTTGCTGCCGTCCCAGGCCTTCCAGGTGGACATCGGCACTATCCAGCGCCCGTCGGAGAGGACGACCACCGGCGCCTGCGCCTCGAACGGGCCGGGGATGGGGGTGTCCACTATTATCGGCCCTGACCATGTGCGGCCCTCATCGGTGGAAAGAAACTCTATCACCTCAAGCGGCAGGATGCCGCCGGTTTCCTCGTTACAGATGGAGGCCTCCGGGTCGGACCGGTCCATGCGGCACCCGTAAGCAACGACTATGCCCGCCTCGTGGTCAGCAGTGACCTTAAGGCAGTCCGAGGTGGGCTTGTCCGGCCCGGTTCCCTCGTACAGGCGCCCCTCGAGCGTCCAGGTGGCGCCGTTGTCGGTCGAGCGCGCCAGCTCGCAGTGGGCGTCTGCGGCCTCGAACGCCTGACCTACCTGAAACGACGCAAGCAGGTCGCCCGATGGCAATGTGGTCACCCATGGGAAGTACGCGTGGCGGGAGTACAGATGCGGCTTGGGATTGCGGTATATCACACCTGTATCGGTTATCTCGATTTTCGCCATAGTAGCCTCCTGTTTGAGAGAGTCGCGTCAAGCCTGTATCGGCCGCAACGTCTGAAGTATTTCGCGGGGAGCTGCCTTGTCCCCTTCCCGACAAAAAAAAGGCAGGCGCACAGGTTACACCGGGCGCCCGCCTGATTATCTTACAGACTATGGACGACAACAGCCGTCTGGAACGCGGCTTGGTTAGTCCTGCTCGACGCTCCACCACCTGATTTCGTTGACGAAGTTCCCCGGCAGGCCGCAAGCCTCTTGCCACGTGGTGCCGTTGATCTTCTGCCACTTGACGTGGCCGTCCATCCATCCGACGTTGATCCCGCCATTGTGCCGCGTCACCCCGGCGTAAGCCACGCTGTCGCCGAATCCGTAGGTGTGGTCGCCGGTCCACTGCGATGCAGGTCCTGCGAACCCGGGCCAGGTTACGGTTGAGGAGCAACAAATATCGTGCACGTCACACCAGCCCACGGTTTCGGCCGGGACCTGAAGGGCGGAAAGTCTGAGCTGGCAGATGCCGCCGTCGGCCCAATACTTTTGGCTCCCGAGTGGGCTGAGCTGCACGTTGGGTCCGTAAGAGACTTCCCACGAGTCAGGCACGTAGGACCATTTCATCGGATTCGGGTCACCCGGGCAAGAGAATATCTGCACGTTCTTGATGTAT